>NZ_QFFX01000071.1:0-11712 GCF_023522295.1 Prevotella sp. TCVGH
GGACAGATGTATATAAGAAAGGAACGTCAGAAGACCAAGGTTGAGTTCATCGTGCCGTTACATCCCATAGCGGAAGCTATCATCAACTATTGTCGGAAAGAGCAGGAAAGAAGCGAGGAACGGCAGACGGTGAAACAAAAAGATGACCACCTTGTCTTTCACCGTAATTGCAGCCGTAGTGTCATGGATACCAAACTGAGCATCGTGGGAAAGGCTTGCGGTATCCGCCAAAGACTTTCCTTCCACATGGCAAGACATACATTCGGCACAATGAGCCTAAGCGCAGGTATTCCCATTGAGAGCATAGCCAAGATGATGGGGCATGCCTCCGTATCAAGCACTCAAGTTTATGCGCAGGTGACGGACAACAAGATTTCGGAGGATATGGACAGGCTTATAGCCAAACAATCGGCAAAGGAGAAAGAAATAGCGGAGAGACAATCCTCATTCCCACTTGTTTTCAGAAATTGAATAAAGCTCTTCCTGCTGTCCCTAAAAGCCCTGACGGTAGCCTTTCCTATAGTCTTGCCCTGCAATACCTCCTTACTTTCGCAGACAGCTTGGTAAAGCTCTATGAGTGTTGGGGTAGGTTTGCCTTGATGCAGGAACTGCTCCTTAAGATATTCTGCCGTGATGTAGTTCTCTTCTCTTAACGCGAGTTCATAGAGTGCGTGAAGTCGTTTATCTATTGAGCTCAGTTGATGATTGACGGCATTCGCTCTGTTAGCTGCCACTTTTATACGTCCTATCTTTGATTGCCAATCAACAGGAGAGGTATGCAATCCTGTTGAGAATGAAGCAGACGCACCGTTGCAGGTGATACGGCAGCAGATAATGCATTCATTCCTTTCGCTTGTTTTTCTTCTGTCTAAACGCATCATTTTAGTGTAGCTTTTTGGCTACAAAGTTCGGCATAAGTTCTTGAAAACGAAAACTTTGCATGCTGTCAATTTAATAGTCATTTTCCATTCATTGCTACATTTTTTTGAGATTCTGTTTTTGTGTAGCTATTTCTGTAGCAGAAAATGACCGAATAATGACTATCAAAAGGTACAGTTTAGCAGTCAAACGGATATGGATAAAAATAAAAATCGCTGTAAAACCATGATTTTACAGCGATTATCCTTGTTTTAAAGGCTAAAATGACGTGTTGCTTGATGTCTTTTTGAAACCTATTTGTGGACCTCTCTGGGCTTGAACCAGGGACCTCCAGATTATGAGTAAGACAGAATGATCTTTTTATGATTTTTTAATATCAGAAGTTTGGCTGATTACCAAATAGTTACTATCTCCGTGGCTGTTTATAATACCTATAAAACCCCGTATCAAAACGCCTCTGCTTTCCCATTGCTTTCCCGAAAAACATCTGAAAACACGGGATTTAGGGAGAAAATGAGAGACTTTATTTTCTCTTTGTTTTCCCAAAATTGAGAATAAAGTGAAGTTGAGACCTCCAGACAATTGGCCAAAAATAGCAAAGAAATTAGACACAACCTACAAGAACGCACGATTCGGAAATTGCACCTATGCGCTCATCCTTGACAAGCGTCATCCGAAGAAAGACAAGAACACGTTTTCCGTCGTAATGCGTTATACCATAGACAGAAAGTCGTGATACAACTTCGTGGCCGGAGAGTTCACGGAAGAAGATTTTGCGAAGGTATGTAATCTCAGCGTCAAGGCTGTCCGCTCAGAACTCTATGAAAAAAAATGGAATTTGATGCCATCTTTGAGGCGCAAGTGGAGCTGATTGAGCATCTAGGGAATAGTCTGACGCTCGATAAAATAAAGGCTGCCATCACGGATGTTGACACTTCCAAGGATGCCTCCTTTTAAGCGTATGGCAGGACAGGATTAATTTCTTTCGGACCAACAACAACGGAGAGCAATACACCACTGCCGAGTCATACGAGTGCGCCATGAAGTCTTTCCAAAAGATTCTTTGGGACAGGCCAATTACAGGCTTTAAGGTAGGGAAGGAAGACATCGAGTATTGGAGTAATGGAATGCAGAATGGTGTGCTGAACGAGAATGGTGAGTTAATCGGTCAAATAAGAGAGGCAACAAGAGGCCTCTATCTCCGAAACTGTCGCGCAGTTTGGAACGAATGCGTGTCACGGGACTATCTAACCAACCAAGAATATCCATTTTCGAATGTCAAGAAAAAGAAGCTCGTGACAATACCTGTTGGCGACACAAGAAAGGACCCACTACCTGAATGTCCAGCAGATGACAGAATTGTATCGGGTGTTTATCGAGAAACGCTATCCTGACAAATGGAAGAAAGGTTATGCAGAAAAAGCTCATTACTCATTGGGATTATTTCTTGTCCAATACCTGTGTAACGGTTTCAATATGGCCGATGCAGCCGAGCTTAAGTATTCAAAATTCTATTTCGATTCTGGTAGGAAAGCGTTCAAATTCAAACGAGTGAAGACCAGAAATCGCACAGAAGGTGATGGTGAAGTAATAATCCCCATCATTGAACCATTACAGAAAATTCTTGATGAGATAGCGGCAGAACCTATTCTCAATGGTTTCGTGTTCCCAGATATTTTGCAGGGTGCAACACATAAGGCCAACAAGCGCAAGCGTATCTCCCAGGAAAATTCAAATGTGCAAGACCGTGTCATCAAAATCTGCGAGGATGTCTTGCATTGGAAAGTCCGTCCATCGGGAACATGGTGCAGACATTCTTACGGAACGAACTTAACTCATGCCAAAGTAGAGGAGAGGTATATCTCACAGAGTATGGGGCATGCAATCGACAAGACCATTACAAAAAGATACATCGCCCAATATCCGTTGGAAAACATGTTCGAGTACAACAACAAGTTGTTAGACTTACAGCCAAAGGTGACCGAGGAAGATGTCAAGAATATGACAGAGGAACAGAAGACAGAGATGCTTCTCAAACTATTGGCAAATAAGTAACATGTTATCGTATTATTCACAATCATACTTTTCACTTGAGACCCTTTGAAGATTTTCAAAAGCATGCCATGAGAGAGGCAATGGATAGTGTGTATTCATGGGAACAGGAGCATCCAAAAGAATACTCTCGTTTCTCATTGGATATGATGAAAGTTGAGCGCAATAATTTCAGCAGTCTTGAACGTATCTTCAAGATGGCGGCAGGTTTTGTGCCGACATCCGTTCTTGTCGAATGCAACAAATTACTTGCACGAGATTCTAAAGGAGTGCAGTCTGCTGTTGAAAGTGCTACCGCCGCCAGCCGAGTCGTTGACGAGCTGATGGGACTGAAGTGCTATCTGAGATTTGGTGTGTACACAGAAACTGTAGGGGAGAAAGAAACCCCTGGCCAATCGGAGCGGTTCCTGATAAGGGAATCTAGCTTATCGGACGAGGCCCTTAGTGAGGAAGATGACGAACACATCTATGTTCCTTATGTAACTGCTCAGGAGTTTTGGGAGTCATTGCCGTCCTTTATTCAGATGGCAATATTCACTTTTGGAAAGGGACACTCTGCTGATGAACTTGCGACTCTGTCAAAGAGAATCATGTTGTCGGCTATACAAGCGTTACCAGAGATTTTCGTTAAACTCCGTGACCAAATTCATGCTGGGAGTAATCCCCTTCTGATGTGTACATTGTATTATATCTGCTATGACCACGGATTGCCAAGAAGCGCAATGGCATTGAGCAAGGTCAGCCTGGGTGCTAAACAAATCTCCTACATACGTGAGAGTGCCAAGACTGTAATCGAGAAACTTATGGAGACAAGCGTAACGAATGTACTTGACAAGAAGGCGGAATGGACTAAACAGATCAGGGACATTGAAGAGGCAGAATTGAAGCAAGCCATGAAGAATACCCTCGGCAACACGAAGGGTAAACACGGATGCAGAACCTTTCAGCAAGAAGAGCTAAGCATTGATGACATTCTTATTGCCGATGACAAACAAGCATTGAAGGAGACGTTTCTGATGGCTCTCAATGATATGGAACACGAATACGAAACCGCATATATCAAGGCTGCACTCATCCGTTCTCATCATCTTGAACCGCACATTTCTTTTTCCGTATTTATCCGTGCTATATGCACTTTCTCTAGAAGAGAATACAAATATGATACAGCCCAAAGGGTTGACTCCTTCATATATCATGAACAGAAACGTTTCAAGACCTCCAAAAGTTCCAAGTGGCAGCATGGAAGAAGAATCGTGTCGTATCTGACAGAGACTTTCGATGAGATACAATAGTCGATTGTCCGTGGCCCAGGTTCAAACCACTTTCGTGTTTTACGAGGGGGCGGGATAACACTCCCCCAATTAATCATATTCATGATTTCAAATCGGCAAAATCCATAAAAATCCTCATTATTTTGCAGATAAAGACGATAACATGCAGAGAAAATGAAGATATTTCATTAATTTTGTGGCATTAAAAACGTATATATGGAAGATATAAATCGTATTAAGGTTGTTTTAGTTGAGAAGAAGCGCACTAACAAGTGGCTGGCAGAACAATTGGGGGTGAACCCAACAACTGTTTCCAAATGGTGTACAAATTCATCACAGCCAGACCTCGGCAACCTCCTTAAAATTGCGGACTTGCTGGGAGTTGACATAAAAGAACTACTTGTGAGAGAGTACAAACAATATCTGCTTTCACAGAAATAAAAGGCTTTTGCACGAACATTGTGTTCGCAATTAGTGCCTACCTTTGCAAAAAAATAAGATATGCCTACAAATAAAAATGCTTTAACGCGATATAAGTATCTTGATGAATTGTTGTCCGACAGACATCACTTCTTCGACATTCATGACCTTACTGATAGGGTCAATGAGAAACTTATTACATCAGGCTTGCCAGAAGTTACACAGCGTTGCATCGAGAAGGACATCAACTATCTGGAATACGACCCTTTCTTTGCAGAGATAGAACGTTTTCGTGTTAGCGGCAGAAGGTGTGTTCGATATGCTGACCCTTCGTTTTCCATATTCAAGAAGGAATTGTCAGAAGAGGAAAGTAACCTTATTCTTGAAGTGCTAAACACCATCGGTCAGTTTGATGGGTTAACACATTTTGAATGGTTGGAACGATTCAAAATTGGACTTGGACTTAAAGAGCGGACCAAGGTTATATGTTTTAGCAATAATCCATATCTACAAAATTCAAATCTGTTGGGGGTGCTATTCGACAACACATCTAATGAAGTGGTTGTTGAACTAGAATATCATACGTTCTCTGACACAGGAAAGAAGACGATAGTATTCCATCCATATATGCTGAAGCAGTATAATAATCGATGGTATATTATAGGAGCTGCCAATAGTGATAGGAAAATCTTGAATTTTGCTTTAGACAGAATAGATAAGGTGACTCCTCTGCCTGAAGTTAAATTTGTCCCCTGTGAGGAAGATCTTGCAGAACGCTTTGAAGATATTGTAGGTGTTACATTATATGAAGATAGGGAAGTGGAACATATCATATTTTGGGTAAGTGATTACTCAAAAGACTACATCATAACAAAACCCATTCATGAGTCGCAAAAGTCTCTGAGAAATAATGCCATAAACACTCTTTTGAAAAAGTATCCCAATATAGGAAGTGGAAGAATCTTTTCAATAGACTGTATACCTAATTACGAGTTAATAAGGGAGCTATGTTCCTTTGGAAAAGAACTCATCGTTCTTGAACCATCTTCCATAAAGGACGAGATTTTCAAGCGTATCTCGCTCATGGTAGAAGAATATTCTTGTGTACGAACATAGAGTTTGTGATCCGTTGTTAACTTTGCAGCGTTAAAACAAAATATTATGCGTTTAGAAAAGTGGTTTATATCAAATCTTGATGATTCCCAGAGGAACATCATCGTTCAAAACATTGACAAGAGCATTGCTGTCCGTGGTGCTGCCGGTAGTGGCAAGACAAATCTTGCCATACACCGTGCATTACAGGCGAAGAACAAGGGATCGTATGCAATCCTTATCTTTACAATTGCACTCAAACGTATGATAGCATACGGTATGGAAGCTCTTGGGCTTGACAAAGAGCGTATTGCATACGAATGGGCATGGACGCACCGTGGGTTTGACCTGACCGGTGATGTCTATTGTCAAAAGAACCCCAAAGCTGGCATTATAATGAGAAATGTGCTCTTCCTCGTGAATGATATGGATGTTCGTAAATTTATACGAGTAGACAGAACAGCTGATACTTATGGCGTTGACTTTGCAGATTGGGTAGACAGCAAGTTCTACCATGCTTTCGGTAGAAGAACGAGCTGGTTTGAAGAGGTGACTATGGACACAGACTTCAGCGTTACCGATACGGACAACTACGAACTAATTCCGAGCGGAATCATGTATAAACAGACTAAGGAGAAGATTGATTACCTCATTGTTGACGAGGCACAGGACTTCAATATAACTGATTATCAGAGTAAAATTAAGCCAAAGGTAGGCAAGAGCCTTTCTCTTTTTGGTGATTCTGCCCAACAGATGAACAAAAATGGTAGCAAGATAGAGGACATTGCTATCGCACTTGACTATGACAGACTGTCTCTCGATTACAACTACCGTCTTCCAAAATCAATAGCTAAGGTGGCTCAGCAGATTCAGTCATCTAATGTTGATCTTATGAGCAACAATCGGAAAGATGGTGGCAATAGTGACTATCCCAACTATCCGAAACCTATTATAGCCAAGTTTGGTAGTCGTCAGGAAGAACTCCAAGGCATTCTTAATAGAATTCAGATGGAGGATTTGGATGATGTTGCTATCCTTGTCCCCACCGAGGCTGACGTAATGGAGGTGAACAAATTTCTCAATGATAATGGTGTGCAGACACAGGTACACTACAGGACTGGTAATGTAGTACCTTTCCGTACCATAAACACCCTTGATTTTTCCAACAATGATCTTCCTTGCATACTGACATATTATGCAGCAAAAGGTTCGGAGTTTGACAATGTTTTTGTTCCTTTTGCAAACGCTGCCAACCCGAAAGACCGCAATTCATTCTATGTTGCATGTACGAGATCTTCCCGAAACCTTGTTATCTCTTATTCAGGTAAACGTACACCTTACCTGAATGATGTAAGTAAGGAGTTTATTACAGAACTTGATTATACAGCAAAGCGATGAAATACTATATAAGCATAAATTCATGGAATTTACTTGAGTCTTTTGTAACAGAAAGCCTCTCTCCATTCGCTTTCTACAACAAGCGAAATTTTGGTAATAACCTCAGTCGTTTCATAAACAATTCCAATGACAAGATAAAATTCATAGTCCTTTCTACTGTTGATAATGGTGGTGATTATTCAATTATTGTCAATGACACTATCTTGGACACCTCATCAATCAAGCCTGTCAAAGGCTTAAAAACAATGTTCGTGTACAGTAAAACCTTATATTATAAGAAGGGGACTGTAAGTTTTCGTTTTGGCAGTCAGGCTTTACTGGATGCGTTTGTCGCTGAATCCCAAATCCTTTTTGAGGTAAAATGCATAGACAAATACAAGGATGATTTCTTTATCAAGGAAGTAAAAGAAAAAAAAGCTTCGTCAACCTTACGGAGACTTGGAGAAAGTTTTTCATTTGAGCAACAGACTTTAGTCAAAAATGACAACCAATTCAATATTATTAAGGGAGCTATTGTCGGATATGCCCGCGGCGCCTTAACAACCTCTGATTCAAGTGACCTTAGATTGGTGTCTATGATTAAGGACATAAAAAATTCTTTTGCTGGACTGAACACACAAATCATGGTCAACGATTCTGAGGTAGAGCGTCCAGAAGCATACATTATCAAACTCAAAGAATGTAAGAAATCGTTTAACGAAGTCCTTCACGAAAAGACGAACTATTTCGATATTCTCACACAACTTTTCCTTGAAGTCAGAAATCTGGCCTCACTACGCTGTGCAGAACTTAGCAGATACAAGGTAGATAACAAGGAACGACTTATAGATCAAAAGCAGGACGTCGAATACGAAATCTGCGAGATAGAAAGAACAAGCAATATCTCAATTCTTAAAGCGGAACTGAAGCAGATTAAAGATGAAGAAAAGCGATTGGGCGAGAGAAGTGGAAAAACCAGAATATATTTCAAAAAAGACACTCCTAAGTATAATCGCAAACAAGAGCTGAAGGCTATTTTAAAGGAGTTTGAGGAAAGCAATGAAGATTATAAGGCATTGCTTCGAAAGCTTGATGAAATAAACACGTCAATACAAAACGCAAATAGCGGTAAGTCTCAATACGATGCTACGCTTAGTGCCCTCTTTGTTAGAATAAGTGACATTACCAACAATCTTCAAAAAAAGTTTGACCAAGGAAAATCTTTAAATGCTGTCGACTTTTCTTGTATTGAATATACTCAGGAATATGGGCTGGAGCTAAGGGAGGCTTCTGAAGATAACGATGAATTAGAATATTTCAATGTACTGATAAAGACCATTGTCAGCAGAGAGACTCTTGAAACCATTTCGGAGCAGTTCATTCTGTCTTTGATAGAAAAGTCGGCTATAGCATTTAAGTCGTGTCCATCCTATGAGTCAGAAAAGGGCAAGTTGATAATGGAGTGTCTAAGGAACTACTGGAGGTATAAGCATAACCAATGCACGGGATTTGTCATTCCAGGCGATATGCCTGTGCTACAATCTGTAATGTCATTCTTCCTAAAACCGTTCGGGTTTGACCAAATTGAGCGCTATATGATGAACAAGAAATTTACAAAGAAGAAGTATGCTATGATGCTGTGGGCTGCATGTAATGGCTATGCAGCTCTTCCCAAAACATTCACTTCTGTACTATACCAAGACGAAGAAAATTATATGGCTATGGATAACTTGCTTGAAGATATAATGCATCAATTGGAATGAAATCTATGGTTTTATAAGGTCTACGAATATTGGCTTCGCAAATAGTTCGTACCTTTGCATCAGAAAATTAAAACAAGGCGGTCTTTGACAAGTTTGGTAACTGAAACGGTATTTTGAAATTCGTCCGGCGTATTTGACCGGATGTCTCCTTGTTCCTCGGAATCTTGGAGATAAACAATGTTAGTACGTTAACGTGTTGCACTGTAGTACGTTGTACTTTTACTATTATTGTTATATGTAGTTTTTCTATGTTATATGTTCTATATTACATAAAGAAAAGATGTTTCGGTACCAGACCTCAGAGTCCGCCTCTAATTATAAAAATAGTGATAAATGGATAAAACGCAAATTACACAAATAGCTTCACAGATGTCAACAAGGGAAGATTTATTGGCATTGCTCAACCGTATCAAGCAAGACGAGATACGTGAATTGGGTTATGATACTGATAAGTTTTATCCGTTTACAATGAAGCATCTTTTGTACTATTGCAATCCCAATCATGTATTCCACCGTTATCATCAGTTTAAGATTAAGAAGAAATCAGGCGGTTTCCGTCAAATTACAGCACCACGCAATCAGAGTTTCATGATGCTGTTACAGACCGTGAATGAAATCCTGAAAGCAATGTATTCTCCATCCGACTATGCTATGGGATTTACAGAGGAACGCTCTGTGGTGACAAATGCTTCTGTACATAAAGGGCAGAACTACGTTTTCAATATTGACCTGAAAGATTTCTTTCCAAGTGTAGAACAGCGTAGAGTATTAAAGCGTTTCGGTGCGAAGCCTTTCTACTTTAACCCAGAGATTGCGCTTCTGCTTTCGGGATTATGTTCCATGAGGGTTAAAAGAGAACAAGCAGACGAAACCCAGACACATGATTTAGATAAGGAATTCGTTTATGTATTGCCACAAGGTGCACCAACATCACCAATTATCACCAACATGATTTGTGATACCCTTGACCGTAGATTGGCAGGGCTAGCAAGGCGTTTTGGTCTTCGTTATAGCCGTTATGCAGATGACATTACGTTCAGCTCAATGCACTATGTGTATGCTGAAAAGGGTGAGTTTAGGAAAGAATTAGCTCGAATAATCGGAAGTCAAGGCTTTACTATCAATGATACAAAAACGAGATTGCAGAAAAGAGGGAGTCGTCAAGAAGTGACAGGCATTATTGTCAGCGACAAACTGAATGTAACTAAAAAGTATGTTCGAGAAATTAGGAGTCTGCTATATATCTGGGAGAAATATGGCTATTCTGCTACAATGGCAAAGTTCCTGCCGAAGTACAAGGCAGAG
Source organism: Prevotella sp. TCVGH (assembly GCF_023522295.1). Lineage (NCBI taxonomy): Bacteria > Pseudomonadati > Bacteroidota > Bacteroidia > Bacteroidales > Prevotellaceae > Prevotella > Prevotella sp. TCVGH. Next base: position 10,160 of record NZ_QFFX01000071.1, read on the forward strand.
AAAGGTCATGTCAAGAAAGGAAATCCTGACTTGACCAATGTACTTGATGGCAAACTCATGTATTTAAAAATGGTAAAGGGAGAGTCGGACATCGTATATGCAAGGCTTTTCGAAAAGTTTCAGCAACTTGTTGCCAAAGATTCTGGGGGCGACAAGAAGAATCCGTATGGTATCACCTATATGGAAACGGTGCCGCTTCTTAAATTTGAGCAAGATAAAAATACAGAAGTTGCAATCTTTCATAAGGAAGAAGGTAAGCGGTATGCAACCTTTGAGTTTAATGGAGTAAAACAGGTTGTATCAATAAACAAAGATGTCTCTCAAAATGACGAAATGCAAAAGGAGAAACTGGCCATCTCCAATTGTCGAAATCCAAAGGGAGAACAATTCTGGCTTATACATTTAGTCAATAAAGTGACGGTTTATAACCTAAAGCCTGTTGATATTGACGAACTAAATAACGATTTAGACTCATTATTAAGTACATAGTATGGATGAGAAGTTAATAGCTACTGTCAATAAGATAAAGCTACTGGCAGAACAAAATCCAGAGTTTAATCAAACTATGCAGAAACTGTTCGGAAATACGGTTTCTGCATCAGTCGTAAATATAAATTCTACTATTACAGAAGATATATCAGCAATTAGATCTGCTCTGGAAATAAGGGCAAAAGAAAGTCTTAAATATAGTTTTGTTAGAAAACAGAGGCTGCGTGACCAACTTATAATAGACAACCTTAGAATGGAAAATGCTGCCTTGAATCTAAAAGAACCAGAGGCAGATCGTTTTTATGTTTTCTGTGTAAATGCTTTTTACCAAGTTGAAAATATCCTAAATTACTTTTATTATACAAGCTTCCCAGAAATAGATGCCTTATTAAAAGAAATAGAGGATGGCACCCAAAATGAAAAAAATGACTTCAAATTTAGAAGAACAGGGAAGGAACAAAATGTTGGCAGCATTCCTGTTGCCCATAAACTTAATGCTTTTTTCAATACCTACTTGCCAGAAGAAGGTTCTTTGAAATGGTCTATTGGTACTCTTAGACAAGTTAGAAATGAGGGGGAACATAGATGTGATATTATCAGACAAGAAAAAGATGACAATAATAATTTGTATAAATTTTTCAAGTCAAAAACGTTCAATTATGTAAGGATTGACCTCATTAAGTTTGTAAATGCTATTGAGCATAAACTTGAAAATCCAGATAAGAAAGAAATGTTGGAATCTATAATTAAGTCAAAGTTACCTAGTGTTTGCTATGTATTGTTGAGAGGTAATAGCGTATTGCTTCCCAACAAACTATTTGCAAAAGTTAGACATCTAAATAACAATGATGAAATTATTCTAACAGTTTCTGGTAATACAATAATTGATGTTGCTGCTAAATAGATTTTATATTATTAGGAGTCTCACTCTATCTAACATCCAATGTAGAACAGAGCAAATGAGGCTGTAAAGCAACAGATAATACGTTATAAGTTACTATGTTTGCAAAGGCTAACACACGGAGACAAGTCGGATGCCGCTCTTCGGAGGCTTCGCGCCTCCG
>NZ_QFFX01000072.1:0-10912 GCF_023522295.1 Prevotella sp. TCVGH
ACCCCGAAGTCCAATTTTACTGGGCTTCGGGGAGGATATTTATGCTCTTTTGAGTTTTACCGGACAGCAATAATAAATATAGAGCATCAGTTCCAACAGGTTTATGCCGAATTAACCAAGAATAGTTTGTAGATTTCCAAATGAGGTTTGAGCATGGTGTCCATGCTTCTTTAGGATATCTCATGATAAAACCTATCTGAAAGTGTCAGGCTTTGGACAGCTTCAGATAGGTTTTCATTTGTGTTACTCCATTGTCTAAATCATTTAGGCAATGGTGGTTGCAACATTATTTCTTTAGCATCTCCTCAACAGCCCGTTTCAACTGTTGATCGTTGCCATTGATATAATCCTCAGGAGTGTTGTACACTTCAATGTCAGGATTGAGTTGTGTGTTCTCTCCAAAGTTGCCTCGCATGTCTCGGCAACCTACTTGTGGGATGCCAAAGACCATGGTATTGTCGATGAGTGTCTCCCACCAAACGGCGGTCATAGTACCAGCAACTGGCGTACCAATCAGTTTTCCAATGCCCAACTCCTTGTACACGAACGGGAATCCATGTCCATTGCTGTAGTCATCTTCGCACACCATGACACACGAAGGCTTGGTCCATTTGTTCCAAGGGTCTTTTCCAATGAACTGTCCACGTGGGACAAAACTCTGATATTGCTTGCCTGACAGCAGCGTACACAAGTCATCGTGCAGCCAGCCGCCACCATTGTGTCGCTCGTCTACAATCACTGCCTCGCGATTTCTGTTCTTATCGCTCAGCAATTCATGGAATACAGTGCGGAAACTCTCGCTATCCATGGCCTTGACGTGTACGTATGCCAACCGTCCATGCGACAGACTATCTACCAATTGGCGGTTCCTGTCCACCCATCGTCTGTACAGCAATTCGTCTTGGTAGCCCTTGCTAATGGCCTTAACCGTTACATCGAAACGCTTTTTGGTGGTGGGATTGTACACCGATACCCTGACATTGCGGCCAGACTTTCCGTCCAACATATAGTAGTAGTCTTTGTCTTTCAATATCGGTTCACCGTCTATCTTCTCAATGATGCAGCCTTTCGTAACCCCTGTTTTCTTCACAGAGAAAGGTCCACGATTGATAATCTCCTCAACTTTCAGTCCATCTCCATCGTAAGTTTGGTCGTAGAACAAACCCAAGGTAGCAGTGCTAAGGTTGGCACCACCGCCAAAATAGCGTGCACCTGTGTGTGATGCGTTCAGTTCGCCTAATATTTCGCTCAGCATTTCACTGAAGTCATAGTTGTTATTGATATAAGGTAAGAACCGTGCATAACTCTTTTTGTAGCCGTCCCAATCGACACCATGCAAGTCTACCTTATAAAATTTATCCTTAACCTGCTGCCAGATGTGGTTGAACATGTACTCCCTTTCCTGATAAGGCTTGTAGTTGAAGCGTGCTTCAAAGTCGACATTTTTCGACGAGTTGCTGCCTATATCTATCTTCTTGATGCCTCCTCCAGAGCATAGGTACAGATTCTTGAAGTCTTTGTCTGCCAGCATACCGCCGCCTCCAACACCTTTCAATACAATTTTTGTACTCTTATCTTGTAGATCATGTTTCCATAAATCGTAACCACCTTCGAAGGCAGCCTGATAATAGAGGGCGTTTCCGTCGTTGCTTAGCACAGCATCGCCCAATCGGCATGAGTTGACAGTGAGCCGAAGCACACGGTCGCGACAGTTGTCCAAGTCCAATTTGATAGGCTCTTCCTTCTTTTCTTTCTTCTTCACAGTCACGTCTACCGTCTTTGGCTCTTCGGCTTTTTTCTTTTCTTTCTCTGCTTCGTCGAGGAGACTCTTTTCCTCTTTCGTCATCTTGAACTTCTCATATTCATCCAAGTCGAAGAACATGATGTACACATCGTCCTCGGTTCCCCAACTTCCATGACTGCGATAGCCTGCTCGGTCGCTTTGGAAAATGATGGCTTTTCCGCCTAACACCCATTTTCCATTACCAGCATTGTAGCCACTTTGTGTGAGGTTGTAAATGGGCTTTTTACCTTCTGCATCAATCAAGGCGATATCTTGGTTGTTCCATCCTCCTGTTCCGATATAATTGGAGATGAGCCATTTGCTGTCTGGACTCCATTCAAACCAAATATCTCCGTCGCTATAAGAGTAAACATATTTACCGTCCATCACGGTTCTTACTTTCTTGCTCTTCACATCAAGCACCTTGAGCGTACCCCTGTTCTCAAAGAAGGCAATGCTTTTCCCATCGGGACTGTATTGCGGTTGAAAAGACGTGTAAGCCGAATGGATAAGGCGTTCTTCCTGCAAGTCGGTGGCATACGCAAACTGTTTCTCCGCTTTATTCTTCATGGTGGTTTGGTAAATCTGCCACAACCCTTCTCGTTCTGATGCGTAGACAATCGCCAGTCCGTCGGGAGAGAATTCAATCGAACGCTCTTGTTCGGGTGTATCGGTGATTTGTTTGGTGGTTCGATACTCGATATTAGTTACATACACGTCACCATGTAGCACGAATCCTATTTCTTTTCCGTTGGGGGAAAGAGCAATCTCTGTCGCTCCCCATGTTTTTATCTGTCGACTCAAGTCGATGTCATTACGGTCGGCAGTAATGCTCACGTTTACTTTTTGTGGTGCAGCCGACCCCATTTGGGTGTATATCTCACCGTCGTAACTGTAACAAATTCGCCCATTTTGTGCCACTGATAGATAACGCACGGGATGTTTGGTGTGGTGAGTAATTTGTGTCTTGTCTGCGCTTTTCACCCCTCGCTTGTACACATTGAAAGTTCCATCTTCCTCACTTAGGTAGTAAAAGGAGGTGCCATCGGGTGCCCAGCGTGGTGTACGATCCTCGCCATTGAAAGTAGTTAGTTTGCTAAAGTTGCCATTTTGGTTGAGCCATATATCTCTTGTGATAGGCGATTGATGATGTTTACGGAAGGGATCTTCGTATCCTTTCTTGTCATGATATAATATCTCACCCTTTTGGTTGATGCTCAAATCCTCCATGTTCACAACAGAGAAGAGTTTTGGGCGGTCGCCTTTCAAGTTCACCTCGTACACTTGTGGAAACTGACTGCTGGCAAAAAAGATGGATTTTGCCGTTGGCATGATAGCTGCACTGAACAGGATGTGTTCGTTGTCACGCCATGCAATGGGAGTTTCGTTGGTGCTTCGGGTGGTCAACCGCTTGGGTTCGCCACCGAATTTGTTCATTACGAAGATATCCAAGCTACCTTCACGACTCGATGCGAAAGCAATTTTTTTGCCGTCAGGACTCCAAATGGGGTAGGAATCGTATGCTGCATTCGAGGTAAGCTGTCGTGCCTGACCGCCCGAAGCGGGTACGGTGAACACGTCGCCCTTATACGAAAACGCAATAGTTTGCCCATCGGGAGAGATCGAAGTGTGTCTCATCCACAATGGATTGGTTTGAGCTGCCACGGATAGAGATAGTGTGAGGGCAGCAAAAATGAGTGTTTTTTTCATAAATGTAGGTTTTTTATTATTTAAGATGTTTATTCTTTTAAGCTATTGTTAGTCCCATTTGGATTTGCCACATAGTTTGCGCATCCGATTGACCATCGCCACTTTGATGCGTTTGAAATTGCCTTTACGCAAGTTGATGAACAGCTCTTCTACCGATCGTCCTATCTTGAGCCAAGGATGTCCCCAGCCCATGATGCGGAACATGCGGTGCTTGTAGCCCACGTTCTCAATGACATATCGTGGGTGTTTCAGCGGAAACGACAGTTCGTGGCGTTGCATGGTGAAGATTCCTCGAATGGCTTTGGGTAAATCGTCGTTGCTCCCACTGAGGTGAACACCGTCTTCGGTAGCTCCAGCGTTGCTGATCATGTTCACTCGGGGAACGATGCAGAGTTGTGAATGGAAGAAGATGGCTGCATGAAAAATCGTTTCGTAATAAGCTTTCCCCACCGAACGGTGATACTCGCAAAACTCAATAAAGTCGCTTTGGTATTTCCTTTCTTTAATAAGAGTTTCCAACTGCTGCCGATTGTACTTGTCGTCAAGGAACGAATATGTAGCGTTCCATTTGTCAACTACCCGTTTCCACGATGCCCAACCACTGATGCTAAAGGTGGTGGTGAAGAAATAATCATCGGGAATCCCCTGTGTTTCTTCATCGTAATTCATGCCCGCAATCATGCCGATGCGCTCATCATGTGCGTATCTGTCAAGCAATTCTTTGCAAAAAGGGAAGAACGAGAGGGCAGGCACGTTGTCATCTTCCAAGACAATGCACTTGTCTTCATGGCTGAATGCCCACTTTTGGGAGAGATATTCGGAAGGGTCGCAGCCCCTGTTCACTTCTTGGTAGTTGCGATGTACCTCACATTCCCAGTCAATCTGTTCATCATCGAGCAGCTTTCGGCACGCTTCCATGCGTGGCAAGTTGCTGTCGTTGCGTGGTCCATCCTGATACAGATACAACTTGCTGGGGCGAGCCTGTTTGATTTGTTCAAACAGGTTGCCCAGTTCCTTGGGACGGTTAAAGAAGAGTATCAGTACCGCCACGTCTGTTTTTGCAGGCTGTTTCATGTCCTATCAATGTTTGTTGGTTTCGTTATTGTATATTTCAATGCTGCCTGTATGAGGCTTCAGTTGGCTTAAATCGGGCAGCTTCATATAGTCGCCATAAATGTGTCGCAACATGCGGTCGCTGTCATGGGGAGCCATGAAGGGACGATTTTCAAACACAAGGGTTGTCAATGGGAATATATCCTCTTCGTATCGAGGATTGTGAAACGGAATCCCAAGTCCGCTGGTGATGGTCTTTGCGCCCGTGATGCGATTCACCAAGCGTAGTAATGGGTAGATAAATCTTACATTCCACGCATACAGTCGTTTCACTTTTTTCATACAATCCTCGTCGTTTCCCTTGTAGGTACGCATGAGTTTATAGGCATGACCGAAGGAAAGTTCCGAGAGTTTGTGTGTCCACATGTGTTGTTTCTCCAAAGGGAAGATATCTATATAGATGCCACGATGCTTAAAAAAGCGGTCGTAGTTGGGCTTCTCTTCGATATAAGAACAGAGGTCGCGCACCTTTGCGTAATGGTAACAATAATTTGGGTCGGTGCTATGGGCTTGCAATGCCAAGTCTTCGGGCAGTTCGTGAGGCAGAATTTCCAAAAGTCGCTCGTAATCCGAGCGCATCATCTCAATGTCCAAGTCATCATCCCAAGGGATAAAACCGCCATGCCGAACAGCACCTATCAATGTTCCACTGCTGAGCCAATACCGAATGTTGTGGCGTTGGCATATCTTATCAACCTCAACAAGGATGTGCAGCATGCGCATCTGTTGGCGGCGCAGCAACGAGCCATCGGGATTATATCGTTGGCGCAGTTCCTCGTGTGGTATGAGTGGTGTGTTCATGACAGCTGTTTTATTTTGACAATTGACGCATCCCCCATTCATAAACCTTGTCGATATGTGGAATCTCTACACCGTGTTGATGCGCCAAACGGTGAATGATAGCCAGTCCATAAGGGAAGTCTTCTGTGAAATACCTACTGGAAAAGTCGGGTTGATAACCATCCTCAACGGCTTTCATGGGCGCAGGTATGCCTTGAAAGGCAGCAATGGACGACAGTTTTTTGCTTAGACTATGTGCATCCGTACTCTCGTAATAATCAAGAACAGTGGGTATTGCGCCCTGCTTTACCTTTAATTTGCTCAATAGAGTTTGAAGTTCTTCATCCATTTGGATGTATAATTGTGCGGCTTCATCGGTCCAATCGGTGTAGAAGAGCGGCACCTCTTTATATATAATCTCCTTGTGCCAAGTGTGCCATAGCTCGTACAAGCGAGCAGTATGCAGTAGCGGATTGCTATTTGTCAAACTCGCTTCGTAATAGTTATCTAACAGATGAATGGGGGTATGCAACATTTCTTGTAATGTTTCCCTTAATGCTTCGGTAGCTTCGTCACCTCGTTCAATTGCTAAATTGAGTTGAGGCTTATAGCCCAACAACGATGCTCGACGTCCATATTGAGTGGTCCGTGCAATGAAAGGTACGCGCTGAAAGCCAAAAAGAGGAGTGGTATCGGGCAATATGTCCAAAGCCTCAAAGAAGAAGCCCGTACTCGACACGATGCTTCCTACAGGTACGTGGGGCGACAGGTACTTACTTGTTTGCTCCAGTGTGTCGTGCAGTGCATATCCCGGGAGGCACAGCAAAATCAACTCCGCAGAAGGTATTACTTCTTTGGCATGCGTACTGATGTGGCATAACTCTCCCTTTAACACCTCTCCATTGGGGGTGTCAATGAGCAAATGATGCGTCCACCGTTCGGGATGTCGTGTTAACAAACTCACCTGATGAGTGGGCTGTGCAGCCAAAAAACCAGCTACCACATGCCCTAAGTTACCTCCTCCGCAAATACATATTTTCATTTATATGGTTTCGTTTTGTAGGTTGAGCAATGCTGTAATCAGTTGATCGTTGTCCACTTGGTTGCGGATAGAGATGCGAATATAGTTCAATCCTTTGAGCGATGTCTTGCTGTTGCAATCTTTTATCATGATGTCAAAGCGTGCCAACAGCTGTTTAGTCAGTTCGGCTGCGGTATAGGGCGGTTTCACCTCGCAACAGAAGTAGTTGGCTTGGGTTGGCAGAACACGCAAAAAATGTATCTCCTTCAAGCGTAGGGCAAAGCGATTGCGCTCGTCAATGAATTGCTGACATGCTTTTTCGTATTGCGCTTGATATTTATTGTATATCTGCATGAAGAACTCGGCAAATGAATTGATGTTCCATATTGACACGTCTTTCTTGATGCGAGCAATAGTTTCACGTTGTGAGGTAGCCAAGATGCCCAACCGAAGTCCGGGGACGCCGTACGATTTAGAAATACTTTTCATGACCAACAGGTTGGGATAGGCTTCCAATGTCTCATCACAGAGAAGTGAATTGTGTAGAAAGTCATCACTAAAGTCTACAAACGACTCGTCAACCACTAACTGTATATTTCGCTCCTTGCACCATGCTGCCAGTCTCACAACATCGGCTTTGGGTATGAAGTTACCCGAGGGATTGTCCGGATTGATGAGCAACAGCATGTCTATGGACTTGTCTTTGTAGAAATTCATCAAGTCGTTGGCAGTATATTGCAGCGTGTCCAAGGGCGGAACAAACGCCACTATCTGCTCTTTTCGCAGTCGATGTGGATATTCCTCAAAGGTGGGGAACACCATGCCCACATTACCTTTAACGTTCTCCATGAGGCTCTTGATGAGTTCTGCTGCACCGTTGCCCACCACCATGTATTCTTGTTTAATGCCAAAACACTTGCCTGCCAACAGCGAGTTGACATACATGCCCGAAGGATATTCGGTCAAAAGAGTGTCAAAGTTGGCTTTCATCTCGGCTTTCATCTGCTTACAAGGAAAGTAGGGGTTTACCAAATAGCAGTAGTCCAGCATCTTTGGAAAACGCCAATGCCCACCATAGCGATAGTTATACCGCTTGAGCATCTCGTCGTCTTTAGCGAAAATGGTTTCTGCAATGTCCAAGTCTTGCACATCGTCTATCTCGTACCACTTCTCATTGCCAATGTCAAGTGCCTTAAGGTTGGTTTTATCTAACAACGTAATCACTCGCAACACCTGTTCGTAATATTCGTTATTACCCAAAGCTTTACAATAAGCATCGAGAAAAGGAACGTATTGTGTTTGCGAAAACGTTTTGCTAAACTTGTAAATGTTCACCGTTTTATAATACGAGTCAACCTCCTGATAGTTGAAAGCCTTTTTGGGAACAAAGTTTACGATGTTGCCATCACCGTCAATGCGCACCATGGTACCGTCCATCCATGTCTCATATTTGGCAACGAGGGCAATGTTGGGACGCTCGTCGGCAAGAATCATGGAGAAAAGTCGGTCAGAGAAGATGAGGTCCGACTCTATCAAGAGCGTGTCGTCTTCTTGCATTTGCTCCTTTACCAACGACAATGAATAAATATTATTGGTGCGGTCGTAAATAGGATTTTCTACATATTCTATCTTTAGAGCGTCTGCATATCGCTCTCCGATGTGGTGGATGAGTTCTTTTCCCTTATAGCCAACCACCATCAGTACACGCTTTAGATGTAATGCGGAGAGTTGCGTGAGCACGCGGTCAATGAGTCTTACCCCATTAACGGGTACCATACATTTGGTGTTTTCCTTGGTGTAGCTTCCTAAGCGACGCCCCATTCCTGCGGCTAATATAATGGCTTGCATGTGTTAAATTTCTGCTTTGATTTTCAATAATGAGCAAATATACATAAAAATATGGATTTTGGGATGTCCTTAGCGCTTTTTCTTCCATTTAGAAAGAATGGCTGTTTGGCATTCGCGGAGTATTTCTGCTTTGGCAACGCGCATGATGACGTAATACAAAACAGCTGCCATTACCACCCTGACGACTAATAATGGTAGCAGATGAGTGATGCCCAACGTGGCATAGTAGGTCACAACCATGACCCCTGATGCACTGACTGCAAAGGGTAACACATCCTTAAAAAACTGCGGAAGCGTATATCCCGTGGACTTTCTCACGAAGTAGAACCACACAAAAAGCCAACTCACGTTGAGGCACACATAGGCAATAACCATGTTGCGGATGCCGTATGGCCACAGCAATAGCATGAGGACGATTTGTAATGCGCCCAAGGCAACGGTGCAACCAAGGTAAACATTGGCTTTCCCTTTGCTGATAATGAGGTTCGACATCAGTGTGATGAGGGGGAAGATAGCCCCACTCACGCACAACAGCCGAAGGAGTTGGGCACTGGGAAGCCATTTCTCGGTAATGGTAAGCACGATGAATTCGCGCGATACCAGTCCCAGTCCCAACAAGAGGGGGAAACTGAGAAATGCCGAAAAGCGCATCATCTTGCGAAAAGCGTGCAGCTGTCGGTCGGCCTCGTTCTTCAGTTCAACGAGTACAGGTTGTGCTACTTGGTTCACTATGCTCTGCACCAACTGAAATCCCTTGCTGTCCCATTGGTAGGCTTGGTTGTATTGTCCCACGTCGTGTTTGGTGTATAACCTGCCCAACAGAATGTTCAGCACGTTGTTGTTGACTTGGGTAATGAGCGTGGTGAGTAGGATTTTGAATGAGAACTTGAACATTCGTCTCACGGGAGCAAACGAAATGTGGTGTACGGAGGGTCGCCAAGGCGAATAATGCCAGTAGAGGAGGGTACACAGCAGGATGTACACCAAACTTTGGGTGGCTAATGACCAATAACGAAAACCGCCCCACGCCATCAATACTCCCGTGACGCTCGACAGCAAAACGGCAACGATGTTGGCTTTGGCTTGTTGCTTGGCGTGTAAGTTCTTGAACAGCCATGCCGATTGGGCGGTGCCGAACGAGGCGAAGAGGATGCCTAAAAAACTGTACCGGCACAGGGATGTTAGGGCTGGCGTATCGTAGAAGGAAGCAATTAGGGGAGCGGATAGGAACAAAAGGATGTACAAGGTGCCGCCAACCAAGATGTTGAACCAAAATACAGCGTTGTAGTCATCGTGGGTAGGGGATTTCATATTGGTAATAGCAACCGTGAACCCACTGTTTTGAAGGGCAATGGCAACCAACTGAAAAATGGCTATCATCGCCATCATGCCATAGTCTTCGTCGGACAGAATGCGACCCAGCATGATGCCAAACACCACGCCTACCAATTGCAGGGTGATGTTGCTCATCGCCCCCCAAAATATACCTTTTGCCGTTTTCTCTTTGAGTGTCTCTGTCATCCGCAGGGAATTTGGTTACAAAAGTACTTGTTTTTAGGCAGAAGTACAAGTTTTTTTGAGCTGTGATACGTTTCACTTGATTTTTGAGGATTATAATGATTGGGAAAACAATAGGAAAACTTTAGCCATTGAACCACCGACTTTTTATTAAAAAACGAATAACTTGCTTGTTTCGTATTTCTTAAATGTTTATATTTGCACACAGTAGTACACTGTGACGATGAATAATAAGCTACCTATCATTGTCAATCTTTGGATGACCTTTATTAGTTTATATTTTTCTACATACCGTAAACCATAAAAAAAAAGAAGAGATGAAGAAAGTACTATTTTTATTATTGCCATTATTTCTTATATTGAATGTTGGCTGTAGCTCTGATGATTCAAAAGAATTAGAATCGTCAAATTACCCAGTATGTAAAGATAATACAGTTAGGTTCACCTTAACTGACAGTCCTGGGGAAGTGATTTTTAATACCGAGTATCATGTTTATTGCATTGTATGTAAGCTTCCTTATGGTATTGTAAATATTTACCCTCAACACAACTCACTACCTTTAAATTTTAGAAAAGCTGGAATAAAAGTTATTTTTAGCGGAGATATTTTTACAGATACACAACATCGCGGTTGTGGTAATGTTCCAGATGATTATGTTGATCCTATGTTGCATTTTGTCAAATTATCTAATATAAGAGAAAAATGATGTAAAAGAGAATAGGATTCCTTGATAAATTTCAGCGAGACCACTTATTTAGGATGTCCTAAAAATGTTGATTTTTGGGGATGAAAAATCGTCTTAAAAAATCTGAAATATATTGACAAATGCTCTCAGAATACTCGCGTATTTGTAACGAAGTGGAGACTTGCTCGCAAATACGCGAAAAATAAGAATGCTTGATAATCAGCGTGTTACAAAAATAGTGGTATCATTTAGCCGCAAAAACAGTGCGAAATAGCAGCTAAAAGCATGGTTTTGGGTCGATAAAATAATGACTTAAGGGCGTTATTCCATTAATGTAGGCTCATTAACTCAATGGAGTAACCGGTCAAAGTCATGTTTATTGTACTTTCCTAAAATCACTTGACAGTTTTTATTCACTTTTCCTAATTTACTTGTCAAATTTTTTCATTCATT
>NZ_QFFX01000073.1:0-10810 GCF_023522295.1 Prevotella sp. TCVGH
TAAATCGTTACCAGTTTAGTCTTATCAACAAGGTAACTTATTTATTTTCAATCAGTTGTAGTTTAAGAATTATCTTACACCGCTAATGTATGTTTCCAAGCCCGTTAAATCAATGTTTCAGCTTAAAAAAACATCAGTTTTGTTAAAATCAGCCCATTTTTGCATATCGTTTACCTATTAATTTTTTCTATTTTGAAGATTTTAGATGGCCGTTTTTTGGTAAAATTACAGGACAAAAGCAAATGAATGTCACCATCCAAAAAGATAAGATTGAAAAGAAACGATTCCTCACATTGAAAGATAATGCTTGTTGAAACAAAAGAAAAAAGATTATTTTTCAAAGCGAACAACGTTTCGTACACGGAAGAGCCATGCAAGCAAAAGGAAATAAGCAGACGATGTTTTGCGATTTACAAAAAATTACTATACCTTTGCAAATGCTAAAGAAGGTAGAGTTGATTAAACCACAAAAATCAACTTACGGGATGTAGCGCAGTTGGTAGCGCACTACGTTCGGGACGTAGGGGTCGGGCGTTCGAGTCGCCTCATCCCGACCAATCATTCAAAAAGCACTTCATACGTTTCGTACGAAGTGCTTTTTTATTGTGAATCATTCGATTTCGTTTTTAGGACAAGCCCTGAATTTCACCATTGACAACAGAAATGTTCTCGGCTGATGGAACTTTTGGTAATCCTGGCATGCGCATAATGTTTCCTGCAATCGCCACTATCATCTCTGCCCCCTTATTAATAACGAAGTCACGAATAGTAATATCAAAATTGGTTGGCATTCCATAGGCTTTCGCATCTTCAGAAAAAGAGTATTGTGTTTTTGCAATACATACAGGGAAGTGAGCGCATCCCAATTCCTCAATACGACTCAACATCTTCTTGGCAGCAGGCTTGAGAATAACGTCACGTGCTCCATAAAGTTGCAGAGCAATCTTGCGAACTTTATCTTCTACCGAGTCGTTATCATCATACAACATCTTCAGCGGTGTTGAAGGCTTTTGCGCAATTGTGTCCACAACCAAACGTGCCAATGCTTCTGCTCCTTTTCCTCCGTCAACGAAGGCGGTATTGATAGCACAACCTACGCCTAACTTTTGGCAATGTTCTTGTATCAATTGTAATTCTTCATCAGTATCCGTTGGGAATCGATTGATGCAGACAACCACTGTCTGACCAAAGGATTGAAGGTTGTGAATGTGTTTGTCCATGTTTGCAAAGCCTTGCTTAATTCCTTCAATATGCGGTTCCTTGATAGACGATATATCAATGCCACCGTGCATTTTCAACGCTTGTGCGGTAGCTACTAACACCGTCAGTTTAGGAGAAATGCCTGCCTTACGACATTTGATATCAAAGAATTTCTCTGCTCCTAAATCAGCACCGAATCCTCCCTCTGTAATAGCGTACTCTCCAAAGGTCATCGCCATCTTAGTTGCCATAACACTGTTACAACCGTGTGCGATATTGGCGAAAGGTCCACCATGGATAAAGGCAGGTGTGTTCTCTGTGGTCTGAACTAAGTTTGGATGAATGGCATCATGCAAGATAGCGGTAATGGCACCTGCCACACCGAGGTCTTTCACTGTAAAAGGCTTTCCTTCAATGGTAAAGCCCAAAAGGATATTCTCAATTCGTCTCAACAAATCATCTTCATCCTGAGCCAAACAAAGGATTGCCATAATTTCAGAGGCGGGCGTAATATCAAAGCCTGACTCAGAAACAATGCCGTCGGTACGTCCACCTAATCCTGTGATAATGTTACGCAAGTTGCGATCGTTCACATCCAGAACTCGTCTCCAAAGCACTTCCTTTAAGGCAAAGCCCTCGTCACGATGCTGGTAACAATAGTTATCCAACAAGGCTGAAATCATATTATTAGCCGAAGTAATGGCATGAAAATCGCCTGTGAAGTGAAGATTTATCTTCTCCATTGGCAGCACTTGTGCATAACCTCCACCTGCAGCTCCACCTTTCATTCCAAAGCAAGGACCTAAAGAGGGTTCGCGCAAAGCAACAATGGTTTTCTTTCCAATCCTGTTCATTCCCAACGCCAGCCCTACACTGACCGTTGTTTTTCCATTTCCTGTTTTAGTAGGTGTAATAGAAGTCACCAAAATAAGATTGGATTTTTTTACCTTCTCATCATCAATCAGGGTGTAAGGCACTTTTGCCATATACTTTCCATAAGGCTCTAAATCGTCCTCTGGAATATGAATTTGACGTGCGATGTCACCAATAAGGTTTAATTTTGCTTCATGAGCAATTTCTGAGTCTGTTTTCATTTTAATTGATTAGCTTAAGTTTGACATATTAGATGCTCCAAATTTACTTGAAAAAACTTCAAGGTGCAACCTTTTTACCTATTATTTGCCTTTCATACCGTTAAAAAAAGTATGGAAGTACTGATGAGGACAAGATTTGAGACAGGCGTCATTGGTGCTACTCATCGAGACACTGATCAAGTTCTCTTATGATTTCTTCCTTGTCAAGATTTTGCCCAATGAACACTAACTTCTGCATGCGGTCACCATATTGTTCGTCCCAATCACGCTGAAGTCCAGGGTTCTGCGCCATGTACTTTTGCAGTTGTTCAGCTGGCATGGTAGCATACCACTGTCCAGCATCGCGAATTTGAACCTGTTTACCTGCCTGTTCAAAAACATAACATTTGTCTTTTTCATCGTGAAAATAACAAATTCCCTTGCAACGAATAATGTTCTTAGGCCAACGACGAGCGACAAAATCATCGAACAGTCCGAGATTAAACGGTGGACGTCGATAATAGACAAACGTTTCTATATGATATTCGAGTGCCTCTCCACTCTCTTCATTCTCAATTCCCTCATGTTCATCGTGGTGGTGATGATGATGGTGATGATGCTCCTGCGCCGTATGAGAAGGCTCAGTGTCACCATGATTTTCTATCTCTGCTATCCAACTGGCAGAGGTAGCCACCTTTTCAAAATCGAACATATCTGTATGAAGAATTAAATCTAAATCAATATCACCATAGTTACAGGTCAAGATTTGTGCCTTGGGTTGGATAGCACGGATAATCTTCTTCACCTTTTCCAGTTCTTCTGCGCTCACTTCTGCCGCCTTGTTCAGCACGATAAAGTTACAAAATTCAATTTGTTCGATGACTAACCGCTCCAAATCATCGTCATCAATGTTTTGCTTCAGCAAGTCGTCTCCAACATTAAACTCATCGCGCAACCGCAATGCATCAACCACGGTGACTATAGCATCCAGTTTCGCAATGCCATTTTTAGCCAAATGAGGATACAGTTCGGGATATGCACAAATGGTTTGAGCTATCGGAGCTGGCTCACAAATGCCACTCGCCTCAATGACAATATAATCAAATTTATTCATCCGAACAATGTCATTCAGTTGTTCTATCAGGTCTACCTTCAGTGTGCAACAGATACAACCATTTTGAAGAGCCACCAAACTATCGTCTTTCTGACCCACTACTCCACCCTGTTCAATCAGGTCGGCATCAATATTGATTTCTCCAATATCGTTGACAATAACAGCGAACTTGATACCTTTCTTATTCGATAAGATTCGATTCACTAAAGTGGTCTTGCCACTTCCCAAATATCCAGTAAGCAATAAAACAGGAGTTTCTTGTATTTTCATTTCTTCTTATATTTTACATTGTTCATGCAAATGTAGACAAAATTCTTGAATTCTCACCTTATTGGAATTAAAAACGGAAATAAAACTTGCCAAAAACTTAACGCCTAAAAAAGCAAACAAATGGATCCAACGAGAGTACCAAAGGGCATCAAAAACGATAAAAACGGTTATTCCGAGAAAGAAACATAAGGCGAAAGGCGTGCTATCACGTCAGGTGTGAAATCTGGAAGCATGCTTAAATCCTCCCAACGATGAATGGGACCCTTCAAACGTCGATAGTCTACTATGGCTCGAGCTCTGTAATAACCCATATATGGATGTCGCTTGAGCTGATGTATGGATAACCGATTGACAAACAGACGTTGGATATGTTCTTTGTCGTGCGTTGAAATACGGAAATAAGGTAAAGATTCTTCTGGGAAATCTTCTATCTCTAACAGTTGTTGTGTCGAATAAAACCCTCCCAATCGGGTACGGTAACGAATGATTTGACGTGCGTAATAGCTCCCAATACCAGGCACCTTTTTTAATAAATTAGTATCTGCCGTGTTCACTGAGATATGTTCTGAAGATTTTATTTTGACAGGAAAACGGAGCGTATCACGCCCATAGCCCACAGTTTTGTTCACCGATGCAACAGCTTCTGCAGCTGGTTGATAATCTGAACCTATATGAATATAAGGCTCGAGTGTTCGATATTGCTTCTGTGTTAATCCATAAAGACGTGCAAAATCGCTGCGTTGGCGATATACGCCTCCTGCCGCTCTATATTTATATATATTCCGAACTTGCCACGGTTGGAGTCCTAAGCGTAACAAAGCTGTGCTGTCTGCTGTATTAGGATCGAAAGGGAAAAGTTCTATTAGTCGACCTTCTACACGGTAATACACAGCAGGTTGCTGTCCATAACGGTCAACATGAGCATCCCGATAAGCAAATATCGTATCATGAATGGGAGTATTGACGTCAATATTCTTTGGGTCACTAAAGACATAGAACAGTATTGTCGCTCCAATACCTAAGAGCAACAGAAATAAAAGTGCCTTGCGATCTGACTTGTTAAAATAAAAAAAATCCTTGAAAGACATCACTATTCAAGATGATTGTTAAGATATGGGCGGACTTCCATAGCAGAGATAGCACCTCATCAGCACGAGTAAATAACATTCACTCCACAATTGCTTCTTTTCATGAACAAAATACTGTAACTTTGCACCGTACATTGTCGATAACAAATGAAACAACAGGTCTCCCATTTTTTGCGAACATATCCCGTGACTTTGACTTTGGTCATTGGCATTTGGATTGTATGTCTCATTCCAATTCCAGAGACACCACTGAGCGATGTTGCCTTAATGGACAAGTGGACACACATTGCATTGTACTTTGTGCTCACGTCTTGCATTTACTGGGAGGACCTCAAGAGTCGACGACCGCTCACCTCTAAACGACTGTTCATCATCGCTTTTCTGACTCCTCTATTGATGGGAGGGCTCATTGAGATTGTTCAAGCAACATGCACCCATGGCAATCGAAGTGGAGATTGGTACGACTTCCTTGCCAACAGCATTGGCGTCATCTTAGCGCAGCTTATTGGTATTCTTCTGGTAAGGTATTTTTCCAGTCGGAATAAGGATGATTGAGCATGTATTTGTTGTAAAACCGAGCATCTCCAGTCACCTCCATTCCAATAAAATCGGGCTTCACATAAGGCTCTTGTTCATGAGCCAATTCCACTTCTGCCAACACCAAGCCTTCATTGTCTCCGTAGAATTCATCCACTTCAAAGGTGTGTGCTCCGCTTTTAACCAAGTATCTACGCTTATCTATCACACCCCCTTGACATAATTTGAAGAGTTGTGAAGCCTCCTCCATGGTTATTTCTGTCTCAAATTCATAGCGAGACAAGCCCCCATTGGTAGCCTTTCCTTTAATGGTTAGGTAAGCTTTATCGTCACGAGTTCTTATTCTGACGGTCGCCCCAATGCACGGAAGGTAGCCTTGTTGGATGTGACTGCTCGAGAAAGCAAACTGCTTATAGGCGTCACCTTTCTTTACCAAGAACTTCCGTTCTATTTCTAATCCGCTCATTGTTAAACATTCAGCGCAACAATCATCCATATAATGGCACAAACAAGCAATGCGATAGAGAGCCATTTGATGACATTCTTTGCCTGCTTCTCTTGTCTTGCTTCACGCTTTGTTCTGTTGAATTTGTTTTTTCCACTCATCTTTGTATGATTTAAAAGGTTAGTTAATCTTCACTTTCCACAATGGGGAACTCCATTAAATAGGCTTTTATAAAATCGTCAATCTTTCCATCCATCACTCCGTCAACATCGGTTGTTTGGAAATTGGTACGATGATCTTTCACTCTTCGATCGTCAAAAACATAACTTCGGATTTGACTTCCCCATTCTATTTTCTTCTTTCCTGCTTCTATTTTTGCTTGTGCTTCAAGCCGTTTCTTCATGGCACGATCGTATAGTTGGCTCTTCAGCAGCTGCATCGCCTTGGCCCGGTTCTTCGGTTGGTCGCGCGTTTCGGTGTTCTCTATCAGGATTTCTTCCTCTTCTCCAGTGTCTGGGTCATGATATTGATAGCGAAGACGCACCCCAGATTCTACCTTATTGACATTTTGTCCACCTGCTCCACTCGATCTAAACGTATCCCAGGAAACACATGCGGGGTCTACAAAGACCTCTATGGTATCATCTACCAATGGAGAAACAAAAACACTGGCAAAACTTGTCATTCGCTTTCCTTGCGCATTAAACGGTGAGACGCGCACCAAACGGTGCACTCCATTCTCACTTTTCAAGAAGCCATAGGCGTATTCGTTCCCCTCTATCTTCATGGTGACACTCTTAATACCTGCTTCTTCACCATCTTGGATGTCACTCACCGTACACTTATAGTCATGTGCTTCAGCCCATCGCATATACATACGCATGAGCATTTGCGCCCAATCTTGGCTCTCTGTACCTCCAGCACCCGAATTTATCTTCATGACACAATCCATAGGGTCTTCTTTCTGGCGCAACATATTTTTGAGTTCCAAATCCTCTATGGCGACTATGGCCTTGGCATAATCATGGTCCAACTCTTCTTCGGTGACCATTTCATCACGATAGAATTCAAACGCCAACTGTAATTCATCAGCCATCTGACGAACTTGCTCGTAACCTTTCAGCCATTTCTCAATGCCTTTCACCTTGATCATTTGCTCTTGGGCACGCTGTGGGTCTTCCCAAAAGTCAGGCGCTTGTGTTCGCAGTTGTTCTTCTTCGAACTCTATCTTCTTTTGGTCAATATTCAAATAATGATGTAACGCCTGTGTGCGCTCTATCACATCCTTGAGTTGGTCACTTGTTATCATTCTTCATACATCTTATTAATGATGTCCTTGTAATTCTTATTGATAGCAGGACGTTTAATTTTCAGCGTATTGGTTAATTCGCCTCGCTCCATGGTGAAATGATGAGGAACGAGTGTAATACGCTTCACTTGTTCGTAGTGTGCTAACGATTGTTGTAACGTCAAAATACGGTCGAGCATCATCTTTACGATTCGAGCATCTCCACAAATTTCCTCTCGGCTATTAAACGCTATTCCATGATCGTGCGCATACTCTTCCAATAAGCGGAACTCTGGCACGATTAATGCTGAAACAAACTTGCGCTGGTCGGCAATGATGACCGCCTGATCGATGTATTTGTCTACCAGCATCATGGCTTCTATCATTTGCGGAGCCACATATTTACCATTGCTGGTTTTGAAAAGGTCTTTGATTCTTTCGGTCAGATATAATTCTCCGTCCTTCAAATAACCTGCATCACCTGTATGAAAGAAGCCATCTTCATCAAATGCTACTTCATTGATATGCTCTCGTTGATAGTATCCGCTTGTAATTGTAGGGCCCTTTAATAAAATTTCGCTGTTCTCTCCTATCTTGATTTCTATTCCTTCAATGGGTCGTCCTACCGAACCAATCGTATAGGGTTTGTCCACATGATCGCAAGACACTGTTGCCAAACTCTCCGTCAGTCCGTACCCTACCTGCATACAGATGCCAATAGAGTGGGTAAACATCTCGACTTCGGGAGAGACATAGGCTCCTGCCGTCGGAAAGATGTGCGCCTTTTCCAAACCAATTTGCTTACGCACCAATGCCATGACCGTCTTATTATACATCTCATATTCTATGGACAATGCCCTCGGAGGACGTTTGCCATGACTCAAATAGTCGATATTGTATTTCTTTCCTACAGCTAACGCACGATTAAAGAGCTTTTTCTGGAGGGGATTAGAATTGTCTATCTTTTCTTTCACAGCGATATACATCTTTTCCCAAAAGCGAGGAACGGCACACATACACGTGGGATGCATCTCCCGCATCGATTCCTGAATTTCTTTAGGATAGGTGTTGATAATGATATGGGCGCCCACCGTGAGACATAAATATAGCCACCCGCGCTCGAAAATATGCGTAATGGGAAGAAAATCCATCACACGATCGGTCTCTCGAATAGGGACACATTGATAGTTGGCTATCATCGCTGCATGATATTGTCCATAGGTCAATACCACCCCTTTGCTATCACCTGTTGTCCCACTGGTGTACAAAATATTACAAATATCCTCATCATTCGCCGCTGCCCAGCGTTCTTCTACCTCTGTTTGGTGTGGAACATCCTCGCCCAACGCAATAAAATCTTCGAAATAGAGCGCAAAAGAGTCTTGTTCTCCAATTTGTACACTACGGTCGAAGATAATCACTCGCTCTAAAGAAGGACATAAGGCAAAGATTCTGCGAGCTTTTTCAAATTGTTCTTGTTCGCCAACAAAAAGGATTCGTACCTGTGCATCTTGAATCATGTATTTTATCTGTTGCTCACTACTGGTGGCATAAAAGGGAATGGTGATGGCTCGTACGCCATAAGCACCAAAGTCTGCATAGAGATATTGTATGCAATTTTGTGCAAACACACCAATGCTCTCCTGTGGCTTCACACCCAAATGTATCAGTGCATTTGATACTTGCATCACACGCAAGGAGAACTGTTTCCAGGAGACTGTCTTCCATGATTTACTCCCAAAGTTACGGAAAGTCAAGGCGCCCCGTGCTCCGTATTTTTTTGCTTGTTCGTGTATCAGAACAGATAGATGACATCTTGTTTGCATAAAAGTCTGTATTTTTTTTCCTATGACAAAGGTACGATAAATTGCGAAACCTCCCAAGTATTGCTTCTCTTATTTTCCTTGCCGAGAGGGTTTCATCAAGAGATAACCAAGACATCCACCGACGATAGAGGCAGCAAAAATACCTATCTTGGCTTGCGTCAGCAATAGGTCGGTACGAAAAGCTAAGGTAGACACAAACATGGACATCGTAAAACCAATAGATGCCAAAAAGCCCAACCCAAATAAATGCCTCATCGACATGTCATGAGGGCGCTTGGCAATGTTCAGCTTATCCAACAGCCACGTAATGCCTACCACTCCAAGAGGTTTTCCTAACAGTAAGCCGAGGGCTATACCGATAGCAACATTGGTAGCAAATATCGCCGACCAGTCGATGCCCACCAAACTGATGCCAGCATTGGAAATGGCAAAGATGGGAAGGACAAGGAACGTGACGAATGGATTCAAATGGTGCTCTATCAACTGCAAAGGCGGAATGGCTATCTTGGCATCTTCCCTAATGGTGGCTAATATCTTCACCTGCTCGTTTTCCAACGTGCGATACTCATTGGTGTTGGCGGTCATAAAGCGTAGCCCCAATTTACGCATCCTATAAAGATAGGTATTTTCGTCTATCGTAGAATCGGCGGGGATGGTTAAGGCAGCTAACACCGCAGCAATGGTGGCATGGATTCCCGACAAGAGGAAAGCAATCCAAACACCTACGATGCCCAAAAATGCGTAGAAAAAAACATTTTTGACTCCCAATTTATTCCCAATAAACATCAATAATAGGAAGCCTAAGCCCAAGGCTAAATTGGCAACGGAAATGTCGGAGGTGTAGAAAAGGGCTATCACTATCACCGCTCCTAAGTCATCTACAATAGCCAAGGTGGTTAAAAACACTTTAATAGAGGTGGGTACATGTTTTCCTAAAAGGAACAACACGCCTAAAGCAAAGGCGATATCCGTCGCCATGGGGACTCCCCAACCAGCAGATTCGGGGGTACCCGCATTGAAGAAAAGGTATACCAAGGCTGGAACCGCCATTCCACCAATAGCAGCCCCAATGGGCAGAATGATGTTGCGAGGATTGGAAAGCTCGCCTGAAATAAGCTCACGTTTAAGCTCCAACCCTATATGGAAAAAGAAAATAGACATCAAACCATCGTTAATCCAATGGTGAAGACTAAAATACAGATAGGGTTCTCCATTCCATATAAAACCTAACTTTTGCTGAAAAAAGTCATAATAGCGATTGCTGAGTGCGGAGTTTGCCAACAAGATGGCGAGTAGCACTGCCACAGCGAGCACTATTCCTCCCGACTTTTCTTGTGCCATAAAGCGTTGAACGCTCTTCACTACCTTATCATAAATATTCCTACTTCCTTGTTTGTCTGACATTAATATGTTGATTTTAAGTTGATCAATAATGCTCAAAAAGATATAATCTCTAAAGAATTCGATACAAAAATAACAAAAAATCAACTAAATACAAGTAATTTTGTTATTTATTCATGTAAGCATAACACGACTCGCTCATTGAAGAAAGGTAGTTGATTGTGAAAAATCACCTTTCCTCTTTTGTTTCAACAACAAATGCGAGCGAAGCGAATTGCATGACTTTTGTTCACAGTTTTCCTCATTCGCTTTCATTGATTGTCACAAAAATTACCTTTCCATTTGCTAAAGCCCTTCATTATTTTTGTCCTAAAACTTTACCAAAAAACGGTCATTGAAAATCTTCAAAATAGAAAAATTTAATAGGCAAACGTTGGGCAAAAATGCACTGATTTTAATAAAATAAACGTCTCTTCAAGCTAAAATATTGACTTATCGGTCTTGGAAACATGTATTAGAGGCATTATTCACATGCTTCAACGACATTAAAGTGTACTTTCCTAAAATCACTTGACAGTTTTTATTCACTTTTCCTAATTTACTTGTCAAATTTTTTCATTCATTCTAA
>NZ_QFFX01000074.1:0-10606 GCF_023522295.1 Prevotella sp. TCVGH
AAGCCAAAAGATAACAAAACGTATTTCATAAAATTTTAATGACTATATGCGGTGGTAATTTATAGAACCAGCCTGAATAGAAAATAAAGCTAAACAATGCCTTGGAAGTTGCATAATTGAGCTAAAAGCAGTATCTTTGCAGCATCTAATCGAATAATAGCGTGAAGATAAAAGAAGTGGTGAGTGCCCTTGAACGATTCGCGCCTTTGCCCTTGCAAGCAGATTTTGATAACGCTGGGTTGCAAGTTGGATTGACAGAGGCGGAACTATCAGGGGCTTTATTGTGTTTAGACGTGACCGAACCGATTGTTGATGAAGCAATTCGGCTTGGCTGTAATTTAATTGTAGCACACCATCCGTTGATATTCAGAAAGCTGTCGTGCATCTCCAACCAAAACTATGTTCAGCGTACTGTCATGAAGGCAATACAGAACCACATCACAATAGTGGCGATGCATACCAATATGGATAGTGCTAAGGGTGGCGTAAACTATAAAATAGCCGAGAAGTTGGGGTTGCAAAATTTGTCTTTTATAGGCAAAGAGCAAATTGTTGACGGTGTTACAGGAGGTGAGGGGATTATTGGAACCTTTGCTGAAGGACTGGCAGCCGATGATTTCATCTCCCTACTGAAACGTGTCTTTGAAGTCGAATGTGTACAGGCGAACCAACTATTGCGTCGCCCTATCAAGCGCGTTGCGCTTTGTGGAGGCTCTGGTGCATTTTTGTTGAGTGAGGCTCTACAAGCAGGAGCTGATGCGTTTGTAACAGGCGAAATGAGTTATCACGACTTTTTTGACATGGAACAGCGCATTCAATTAGCGGTAATTGGTCACTATCAAAGTGAGCAGTTTACGAGTGAGATTTTTAAGGAGATTATTCAAAAAGAGTTTCCAGAAGCACATTGCTGTATATCCAGTATCAACACGAATCCCATTATCTATTTCTA
This sequence comes from Prevotella sp. TCVGH, assembly GCF_023522295.1. NCBI lineage: Bacteria > Pseudomonadati > Bacteroidota > Bacteroidia > Bacteroidales > Prevotellaceae > Prevotella > Prevotella sp. TCVGH. Next base: position 950 of record NZ_QFFX01000074.1, read on the forward strand.
AAACCAAAATGTCATTGTGGAAGAAGAAATGTAGTGGTATATTTTGAAATACATAGTATCAATTATTCAATAACAACAATAAAACATGGCAAAAAAAGATCCTACAGATTTATCGGTAGAAGAGAAGTTGAAAACTCTCTATGAATTGCAAACAACCCTCTCGTCTATTGATGAGAAGCGTGCTTTGCGTGGTGAGTTGCCTTTAGAAGTCCAAGACTTAGAGGACGAGACAGAAGGTTTGACTACTCGTATGGAAAAAATTCAGACTGAAATAGATGAATTTAAGAAGGCTATATCTCAAAAAAAGGCTGATATTGCCAATGCGGAATCGAGTGTAGAGCGCTACAAAAAACAACTCGATGAGGTGAAGAACAATCGTGAGTATGACACGTTGACCAAGGAAATAGAGTTTCAGAGTCTTGAAATAGAACTCTGTAACAAGAAAATTAAGGAAGCACTCATAAAGATAGAGGAAAAAGAAGCCGACTTAAAAGAAGCCGAAGCACTGCTTAGTGATAGAAAGGTTGCGCTGAAAGAGAAGAAAGGCGAGCTGGATGAAATCATGCAAGAAACTCGTGATGAGGAAGAGGAACTGAAGGAAAAAGCCAAAGGTTTAGAGGTGACGATAGAGCCTCGTTTGCTTTCCAGCTTTAAGCGTATTCGTAAAAATGCACGCAACGGATTGGGGATTGTCTATGTACAGCGAGATGCTTGTGGTGGTTGCTTTAACAAAATACCACCTCAGCGACAGTTGGACATCAAGATGCACAAGAAAGTTATTGTGTGTGAGTACTGCGGTCGTATTATGATTGACCCCGAATTGGCTGGTGTTGAGGTAGAAAAAACAGCGGTTGAAGAAAAGCCGAAGCGCAAGCGTAGCATTAGGAAGACAACAAAAAAAGCTGATGAAGCTTAGCCAAATGCTATAAGGCTGGTTCTATAAATTAGCTTTGTTAGATTTTGAGCTTATTTTTGAGATCAAAATGCAAGAGAGTAAAGGAGTGTAGCGAGCTACACGACTGAACGAACTTACATTTTGAACCAAAAAGAAGCCAAAAGATAACAAAACGTATTTCATAAAAATTTAATGACTATATGCGGTGGTAATTTATAGAACCAGCCATAAAGTTGGTGGAGGAGTAGACTCGTCAAGGTTCGCTAATATACGAGCTTCGATAATTTCTCCCACTCAATATAAAACCAAGGAAAAGATGGACAGTTTTATCTGACAGTGTTTTGTCATTCGTTTGGTAAAGCAAAGGCATCTTTTCCTTGGTTTATTTTGTGCCGATTTATCAGCAGAACTTATACGGTGACACCGATAGATTTGGACAAAAATTGGTTTGTAGACGGCATCTTATTTGCGAATATCTATGAGGTAATTTACGGATTTATAATCCTCTTGCCTTATAGATTTTATCTTTTGCATTGTTTATTTCTTGAAATTTCTTTTGCGCAGCCTTGCGAACATCGTCCCCTAAAGTAGACACTTTGTCAGGATGATGCTTCAGAGCCATTTGTCGATACGCATTCTTTACCTCTTCGTTGGAGGCAGAAGGAGAAACGCCCAACACACGGTAAGCAGCTTCCAAACTGGAAGAGCTGTCTTTAAGGTTGAGCATTGAGTCTACATCGGTGGCAGAAAGTCCCAAATTGATGGCAACTTCTTTGAGTACATTGATTTCCTCGGTCACAACATGCCCGTCCACTTGTGCCATGATGACTAAGAAATTGAGTAGTTGTAGACGCTCTGGGTAAGCCATTTGGCTACGTATTTCTAAGCATGCCTGTTGGATAGTGGATTGGAATCGTTGCCACCCCATTTGCTTTTGTTGTTCAAAAAGTTTCAGAACAATGTCCTCTCCTTGCTTTACAGCGATAGCTCCAAAGTTCTGACGTAGGAAGTTTCGTAGCAATTCCATTTCCGAGTGCATCACCTTTCCGTCAGCTCGAATGATATAGGAAGCGAGTGCTAAAAACGAAAAGAGGAAAGAATTGCGTTGGCGTTCTGCTTGCACACGCTGCCATTGGCTATCTCGTTGGTTGGTGTGAGTCTGTGTTTGTCCATGCTCACGATTTTGATAAGGTTCGTTAACGGCATCTATTTCATTGTCAAAAAGCCATCCTAAAGCGAACCCTGCTAAAGCTCCGAGAGCACCACCTTGTAAAAAACCAAGTAGTCCGCCAATCCATTTTCCTGTTGCCATATTTCTGTTGTATAATGTGTTTTTAGTCTTATCTTCATAGTTGAATGTGTTTCATACAGCTATGAGTTAGTAGCCCTTCTTGAAGCGTTTCTTAGAAAGCTCAAATTCGTTGTTGGTAATCTCTTCTACGTCAAGCGATTGATAGGAAATGTGATTATTTTTCTGCCCAACTTCACACAAAAATCCTATTCGTCCATCCTTTTGAGCTATCATAGTGGAATAAGATGAAGGTCCATGATGAACCTGCATCCCTCTTTTCCAATGGGATGCAAACTCGAGAGCTGATAAGTGTTCCTTTCCAATTTCTTTGTAAAAGATGCCCACATTCGTTCGTTGTGGTCCAAAAGGTACCGATTGAAGAGCTAAATATGTTTCCTGACCATCAGATTTACGTACGACTGGTAAAACCAATATCTCCCCGTTGCATTGGTTCTTGATATGAGCCATATCGGACGCCGTTTGTCGGCTGTCCCAATGACCTTCACCTTTTTTGATATTGGTAAACGTAAAGATGTTGAACATTCTGCCTTCTGTGCGTGAGCTAAGAATAAGACTACCATCGGGAAGCTCTTCACATTTCACTTCATCACCATCTTTGCAGGGAGATTCGTCGATATTACCAAGAACTTTCCACTGATGTCCAAAGTCATCGCTATAAACAATGAAATTGCCCGAGAGCGTGCACAGACCTGAGTACAAGCGATAATATTTGCCTACTTTGATGTATCTGCTTTGATGAATTCTGCCTGAGGTAAAGAACAAAGATTGAATTGGACCTTGCTTGCGACCATCAAACAGTCGATAAATCTGCTCTGTAATCTCGTGTCCTTTGTCCCAAGTCTTGCCATTGTCATTACTGCGAAACACTGCCACTCTGTTAGGATTGTCACGCTTGCCCTGAAAGTAAACCGTTTTGCCTGCTACGCAAACAGCCAACACCTCACTGTTGGTGCGATTGGCTACCAAACCACAATCGCCAAAAGCATAATCCCACTGAATGCGATTTTCATCACCATGTCCGTCAGCAAGTTTGGCAATGGGTGACCAAGTAATGCCATAATCTTTACTGATGCGGTACACTAAGTCCACAGCACCATAACCAATATCAGAACCACAATAGCGGAAATCAGAAACAGCAATCAAGTTTCCATTTCTGCACTGAGCAATGGCAGGAATACGATATGGGATTTCGTTGGCTGAATCTGTTTCGAATAGCAGTTGTTGGTGATGCTGGTTGTTTGAGGCTTGTACAACAAGACCAGTTGAAAGTAACCATAAAAAAGATATCAATCTAAAAATTTTCATAAGTAGTGGTGTTTTTTGTTATATAATAAAATCACGCTTTGAGTTGTCCATAAGAGTTTTACTTCTTGTTTACAAATATACGTAAAAAAAGCTGAGCATCTGTGATAGGTGTTAAAGATTTTGATAGTTAGGGATGCTATCCAAATATATATAATTTTTATGTTCATAATTCATCTTGCAGCAATAGCTTTCAACACCATTGCTAACAATTAAATAATCGACATGAAGTAAGAAATTATAGGTTGAGATTTGGTCAAAAACTTTCTGTGTAATGGGGATATGAGGCGCTTTATATTCAATAATCATTCTGGGTTTTAATGTAAGATCGTATAAGATACTGTCAACGCGCAAGGTCTTATCGGCTATCTTTAACGAAACTTCATTTGCTAAAAGCGACATTGGATAGTTTTTGTGTTCAATGAGATAATGAATAAAATGCTGCCTAACCCATTCCTCTGGAGTGAGTGCTACATATCTTCTTCGAAGAATATCAAAAATAGTGGGCTTGTCCTTTGTACCCCCTAATTTTATTTGGTATTGGGGTAGGTTTAATCGAAACATTTTAGTAATTTTGCATTCAAATACAAAGTTAATAAAAAAGAAGAAGGTAAAAGAGATTAGTAAGAATTTTGTGAACATTTTTCAGGTGATTACTTGAGACGTTTTCAAAAATAAATTCTGCTGAACTTGTTTCTCTTTTTCATTCTTTTATGAATGACATGCCAAAAGCTGGAGTCACATACGAGTCTGTGATGCGAGAATTAAAAGCTCGTCATTTTTCACCTATATATGTATTAATGGGTGATGAGTCGTATTATATTGATAAAATTGCGGACTACATTGCTGAGCATGTTCTACAACCAGAACAGAGAGATTTTAATCAAAATATTATATTTGGAGCAGATGTCAACGCTGCACAAATTATAGATCTTTCAAAAGGTTATCCTATGATGGCTGATTATCGTGTAGTCATTGTGAAAGAGGCACAGAATTTAAAAGATACGGAGCTGATTGCTAAATATCTTGAAAATCCTGTTCGTTCTACGATCTTGGTGCTATGTCATAAAAATGGTACTATTGATAGTCGTAAGCGACTTATTAAAAAGGCAGATGCCTTAGGGATTGTTTTTGAAAGTAAAAAGATGCGTGAGAGTGATCTCCCCAACTTTATACTCTCTTATTTGAAGAATAAGAATATTGCTATTGATTTTAAGTCAAGTGTTATGATAGCAGATCATGTGGGTGCTGACTTAAATCGTCTCATATCCGTTTTAGATAAAGTTCTTATATCTCTTCCTGAAAATGTTCGAGAGATTGATCCTACTTTAATTGAAAAGCAAATAGGAGTGAGCAAAGATTTTAATGCTTTTGAATTGAGAGCTGCTTTGATAAATCGTGATATTTTTAAGGCAAATCAAATTATCAAATATTTTGACAATAATCCAAAGGCAGGATCTATCTATTCTTTTCTTCCATTACTTTTTAATTATTTCCAAAATTTGATGATTGCTTATTATGCTCCCTCTAAAACAGATAATGCCGTGGCTCAATATTTAGAGTTAAGAGGAGGATGGGCTGCTCGTGATTATATGAGTGGGATGAGGAATTACTCGGGCAAGAAAACCATGCAGATTATTTCTAAGTTTAGAGAGATTGATGCCAAATCAAAGGGTATCAACAACCCAAATACGTCAACGGGAGACCTGATGAAAGAGCTTATTTTCTTCATTTTGCACTGATAAACATACTTTTTTCGTTACTTTTTCTCTATAATCAAACTTTTCTTTTTCGCCATTTTTGCCCTTAAAGCCCGATGTAATAAGACTTTAAGTGCTTTTACTACGCTCAAAATTCGCATATTTAAGAGCAACTTGAGGGATGGTTCAGAATATGAGAGTTATGAGAAAATAAGCACTAATTTTATGCTCACGATTTCTTATTAACGTTTATTACGGTTTTCGTTTCTTTATTTTTGTATTCTAAATTATATAAATGTATATTTTATTTTATCTTTTTGTTGATTTATGTTTCTATATTCTAAAGGAATGATAATTCGTTATATAAATTCAAATATATAAATATTCAAATTTAGTTTTCTGTATTTATAATTATACGTACAATACAATTGCCTATTTTATAATGATAACCAATAACTTATATGTATTTTATCAAGCCTTTTATAGTGTACAGGTACATAAATTGAAAAAATACATTAGAATCTCTGTAATAAACACTGAAAAGTAACACGTAAGTGAAATGTAATCAGTTATTAGTACTTTTACGCTATACAAAGTTATATGACTAAGAGAACGGTTTATGTTTATGAATTAAGAATTCAAACACCATCAACGTGTTTTGATTTACAAACACAAACAAATTACATTTATATAAGCGAATTTGTTGTTTGAAAATAGTTTAGAAAAATGAATTGTATGTCCAATTTAATGTTTACCTTTGTAAAATCAACGAAAATTAGTGAATTAACCTCTAAAAGCAAGCTTATGGACGAAATGAAGGATAGAATTAGGCAATTAATGTTGGCTCAGCACATGAATCAACAAAGTTTTGCAGAGGTGTTAGATATATCCCCTGCCTCATTGAGTAGCATTTTTAATGATCGAACCAAACCAACACTTAATCATATTGATGCCATTAAGAGTAAATTTCCTTCTATAAATTTAGATTGGTTGATGTATGGAAAAGGTTCAATGTTTCTGGATGACGTTTCTCATGATGAGCTAAAAAGATCAAATGACACTACTCAATTACAACCAACTTTAGATTTTGATGACACTTCTTCTATAGATACACACCCTTCTACGAGACAAGTTGCATCAGTACCTCCTATGAGTACAAATCCTGCTTCTTCATCTCAACAAATAAATATGAATTTTCTTGACAAAAAAGAACGAAAGATTACTGAAATCAGAATATTTTATGATGACCAAACTTGGGAGACTTTTGTACCAAAAAAGTAAAGTGTGCAATCTTTTTCTCCACTGTTATGATCCCTTTTTTTTATAGGTCTTATGTTTCAATCTCTTCATTGACAGGGGCATTATTTTAGTTTCTTCGTTTGTCAAACCTCGTAAATTATGTTACCTTTGTATCGATTTAAGAAGTGCAGCACTTAGGGTTTGAAAAGCGTAACTAATGAATACTTCTTTTAGTGCCAATCAGCTTTGAAACTTTGGTGATGTTTGTACACATATTTATATATACAGATAAAGTTTTATTTGATGAAGAAAATTTGTGAGGACTTGCTTGTTCATTCTCTCGAACAATTAAGTAGCAGACATTGGTTAATGCGCCTACGGTCATCTTCGCAACTTCCAGAGATGGTGCCAGGGCAGTTTGTGCAGATTAAAGTGGAGCATTCCCCCGCTACCTATTTGCGGCGTCCCATTTCAATCAATATGGTAGATTATGAAAAGAATGAGCTATTGCTGCTAATTGCAGCAGTTGGTGAGGGAACCCGACAGTTAGTGCGTTTACAACCAGGTGAACGAGTTAACTGCTTGTACCCATTGGGTAACGGCTTTACCATGCCTTCCAGTCCCAAAGAAAACTATCTGTTGATTGGTGGTGGTGTCGGTACTGCTCCTCTTCTCTTCTTAGGTAGGCGAATAGCTGAAATGGGAGCGCAGCCAACCTTCCTCTTAGGGGCAAGAACATCAAGCGAACTCCTCGAGAAAGACATGTTTAGAAAGTATGGTGAGTTGTATCTCACGACCGAAGATGGCTCGGAAGGCGAATCTGGCTTCGTTACTGGACACTCTATTCTTCGTCAGAAACGTTTTGACCGAATTGCGACTTGTGGTCCCAAGCCCATGATGCTCTCTGTTGCTCGTTATGCCAAAAGAGAAAATATAACGTGTGAAGTATCCCTTGAAAATGATATGGCTTGTGGATTAGGTGCCTGTTTATGCTGTGTGGAGAACACGACAGAAGGGCATATTTGTGTGTGTAAAGAAGGTCCTGTGTTAAATATAAAGAAGTTGTTATGGCCACTCTAAATGTAAAAATAAATAATATTGACTTCAAAAATCCTATTCTTACCGCTTCAGGTACATTCGGATACGGATTAGAGTATGCTGATTTGGTGCCTTTAGATCAGCTTGGTGGCATCATTGTGAAAGGTACAACGCTTCATCATCGGGAGGGAAATCCCTATCCACGAATGGCAGAGACACCTTTTGGCATGTTGAATTGTGTGGGGCTTCAGAATAAGGGAGTGGATTATTTTTGCCGTGAAATCTATCCAAAAATAAAGGACATCGATACCCACATGTTGGTCAATGTGAGTGGAAACACCCCCGAAGATTATGCTGCCTGCGCTGCTCGCATTGATGAGTTGGACAAGATTCCCGCCATCGAGCTGAACATTTCCTGTCCCAATGTCAAGGCTGGAGGAATGGCTTTTGGTGTGACATGCGCTGGAGCTGCCAGTGTTGTAAAAGCTGTTCGACAGGCTTATCACAAGACACTCATTGTTAAGTTGTCGCCCAATGTTACCAATATTGCGGATATTGCAATGGCTTGTGAGGCTGAAGGAGCCGATAGCGTTTCCTTAATCAATACCCTCATGGGTATGGCGATTGATATTGAGCGTCGCAAACCTGTTCTTAGTATTGCGACAGGAGGACTTAGCGGTCCTGCTGTGAAGCCTGTAGCCCTGCGAATGGTATGGCAAGTGGCAAAAGCAGTCAAGATTCCTGTCATTGGACTGGGGGGTATTTCATCGGCAGAAGACGCCATTGCATTTATGATGGCGGGTGCAACGGCTATTCAAATAGGCACAGCTAATTTTGTTGATCCCACCATAACTCTTCAGGTTCGTGATGGTATTAACCAATGGCTGGAGCAGCATGGATGCGCTTCGGTGGTAGAAATCATTGGCGCATTGGACGATTGACCCGACTTAATGTTGCACATCTCGTTCATCTGCTGAATCCGATTAGGCTCTAAAAAAACATTTCTATGAAAATACAATGTATATTAATCAGCATAGCCTTTGCTTCTTTTTTATGCTCATGCGAGAGAGTACAAAGTTTGGAAGGGCTTGTGGTGGATGTTCATAATGTTCCTTTAGATAGTGTTTTAATTTCAGACGATCTGATGAATTTTCGTATGCGTACAGATTCGTTAGGAAGATTTAGGTATATGATAATGCTACCTACAACAAGCCGAGGTATAGACACAAAATTTAGTTTTTCCAAAAAAGGATTTATAGATCATAGTCAGACAATTAAAGTCTATCGTTCTACGAAAGTTATTGTTGTTATGGATAAAGACACACCTGAATAAACTGATGGTACAACAATCATGGGTTGTCATTATTGAGCAGACCCTAATTAGTCATACCATCGTTCATTTGTTTGTATTGCGGATTTTCACAGATTTTACATGTCAAATACGAATATCATATAAGTACATTCTACAACCGCTTATTACAACCCTGCAAAATACGTCTTCAATACCTCCACATATTTCATCATGGCATTACGCCCCGTGTCTGTCATCTTGCAGATAGTTCGGGGTTTTACGCCCGAGCCATCTGTAGTTTTTGATATATAGCCTGCTGTGACCAGTTTATCCAGCTGTACACTAAGGTTGCCTGCCGTCGATTCTGTCTTTTCTTTGATATAGTTGAAGTCTGCTTTCTCTACATTCAGCAGAATCGACATTACGGCAAGACGCAACTGGCTATGGAGTAATGGATCCAACTCTTTCATTATTGTTGCTTTTTTGCTTTGAAGTTAAGGATATGTCCGGGGATGACAAGGGTAATGACAAAGGACAAGACCATCAGTTCCATCTGCATAATACTTATAACTTGTTCACCAGAAACAAAGTTGCGAAGTCATCCAGTGCCAATCACTACACCAAGAAGTCCGCATATCTGTATCGACTTCTCTTTGAGTATTACGCCAGAGGTGTATGTGCCTATACCTGGCAACAACATACCCAACAAAAACATTCCGTTCCAACTCCTTACTTCTCCGAAATGTAAAAGGCAGTCAATGGCGTAGACTGCAAACATTGCACTTATAATAGCCCACACTTTATTTATTATTGCTGTCCGGTAAAACTTTATTAAACAAAATAATTTAGGGCTGACACTTCTCACGAGGTGTCAGCCCTT
>NZ_QFFX01000075.1:0-10466 GCF_023522295.1 Prevotella sp. TCVGH
CTTTCGGGCAAGTTGAACAACACTGTCACGGCAGGGAAGATAAGGGAACTTGTATTCGGGTTAAACAGCGAGTCGCAAGGGCTGCTTCATCATGCGGATGAGTATATTGACCGCTTCCGTGAGCGAGTTGGCATAGATCGCAGCGAAAGAAGACTGAAATGTCTGCTGCTCTTCCGCAAGCATCTGTCTGAATTTTTGAGATGTCGCTACCATGTGGACGATATTCCCGTACAGAAAGTGGACACAGTCCTCATCAAAGACTTGGAGGACTACTTCGCCAAAGAAAAGGGATTCAAGCTCAACACTTCGGCTGGTTATCTCTCCATGCTGGCTTCCTTGCTCAAAGACCTGCATAAACGGCACATCATAGACACCTATCCTTTTATCGGTCATTCCATCCGCTGGGACGTTGGAACACCCCGATACATTACAAGGGAGGAAGTAAACAAGATTGCGGCATTAACCGATAACGAACTGCAAGGCTACGAGCAGGTGTCGAGGGATATGTTTCTCTTTTCGTGCTATACAGGGCTTTCCTACACGGATGTGTACCACCTCACGGCAGAGCATATCATCCACGAGTCTGATATGGATTGGATACGCAAGCCGAGAGTGAAGACGGGCAATGTATGCCACATTCCATTATTACCCGAAGCATCCGCCATCATTGAGCGGTACAAGGGCATTCATACGAGGGCGTTCCGCCACGAACCCCCAAAAGGGTATCTGCTGCCCATACCGGGCTGTGACACGTTGAACATACACCTCAAAAAGATAGCACGGCTTTGCGGTATTCAGAAAACGCTGACCTATCACATGGCAAGGCATACCTTCGCATCGCAGATGACGCTTTCAGAAGGCGTGTCCATCGAGAGCGTATCGAAAATGCTCGGACACAGCCAAATCAAAACCACGCAAGTGTATGCGGAGACTTCTCCCGAGCGTGTCTTTCTGGACATGGAGAAAATACTTCCACAACTCGCACATTATCAACTGACCAACTAAAACCGCAGAACAATGAAAAGTACATTTGCCATACTATTCTACATAGATAGAAGCAAGACCAATGAACACGGAGTATGCATAATCCGTTGCCGTATCACCTGCAACGGCACGTCCTCATCGTTTTCCACGCAGTTGCAAACTTCCCCCGATGAGTGGCTTGCCCGAAAAGGGCGCATCAAGGCGACAGCAGGTAATTCAAGCGGCATCAATCTGCAACTGAACTCAATCGAAGAGTGCTTGCATTCACTCTATGAACGTACATTAAGGGAAGAAAACTATATCACGGCGGAATACCTCAAGGAGCGTTATATGCAGCAAAGTCGCCCTATGCCAACACTTACGGAGTTATACCAAACCGTCTGTAAAGAAAAGGAGGATTTGCAGGGCAGAACACTAAGCAAGGCGACCGTCAGGGCTTTTAAGGACAGCTACAAGAGTTTTGTTCATTTCCTGCAAGTAAGGGACTGGGCAGACTGTATGCCCACAGAGGTGGACAAGACTTTCCTTGAGGACTATCGCCTTTTCATGTTTCGGGACTTGGGAAACAAGGAAAGCAGTGTCGGCAACCGCCTACGCCACTTGCATCAGGTCATTCGCAAGGCATTGCAGGAGCGATACGTTCGTGAAGACCCTTTTGAACTCATAGACATAGAAACGCCTACCTACGAGCGCAATGCACTTACGGCGGACGACCTTCAAAAACTCTTGGCTTACCGTCCGCACCGCTCGACAGACAACCATTGCAGACTTATTTTCCTCTTGGGATGTTTTACGGGGCTGGCATTCTCCGATTTGAAGAAACTCAGAATGGATGATGTTTATACGCTCGGTGATGAACGCAGGTATATCTCCCTCTGCCGAACAAAGACACAGAACAGAAGTATTGTCCCGTTGCTGCCCGTTGCCGAGAAAATACTCGCCATTGTGAGCCACGGACGAAGGGAGGGGCTTTTCTTTCGAGAGTTTCCCTGCAACAGTAATTTCAATAGAACTATTCAGGAGATATGTATTAAGGCAGGACTGCCACCGCATACCCAAGCGACCTCACACACCGCACGGCACACCTTTGCCACGACCATCTGTCTGGAGAATGGACTTCCGATAGAGACGGTGAGCAAGATGTTGGGGCATCGCTTTATCTCCACGACCGAGATTTATGCACGGGTGACCAAGAGCAAGATTGCCAAGGAAATGCAACCCCTGATGGGTAGTGAGCATACAAGGGTACTGCGTAAAGCCTTACGGCTGTGTCCGTCAAGAACACCGAAAAAGTCAAGTCCCATAATTGGGCTGTAACAGCCGTAATGAATGAATCAAAAAAGAAGTCTAACTTTTTAACAAGAAGAACAATGAAACAGAAGAACAAAAAGGAACTTTCCTTCTTCCGATTGAAGTTGGAAAGCTATATGAATGAACATCACCCCGAGCGATTGGGAGACAAGGAGTTTATCACGGCAAGAGCCGATATGGCACTGACCGCCTACTGCGATGCCGTGGCGCAAGGTTTTAATCATTTAGAAGCAGAAAGAATAGCAAGTGAAGTGCTTTTCAGTGGACTGCATTTCTCAAAGTACGATACCCTTGTTTCTGTCTTAGAGGACGAGTTTGAGAGGGAACTTCCTGCACCGCTCCCAGAGAAACTCGTACCTATACTGTTGTCGAACAAGGCTATTCAAGCCACATTCGACAAGTTCGGTTTGACGGACACATTTGCTTCTGACGAGCAATACGACCGTCTTTACACCGAACTGACAGGCACGATAGTGCTGCTCATCGAGAGCAACAACCTGCCAACGGTCAAACAGACGGAGGAAGCAAGCCCGAAGGCGTTGTAGGCAAAGGCGCACGCAAAGTTCCTGATGCCGTTTCTTATCGTGCAAAGGTACAACGGCAGCCTGTCTGCCCTGAAAGGTCGAGTCCTGCGGATGGAGAGAAGAATCTCCACCGCAGGATTTTTCTGTTTCAAGGTGGTATTGCCATTTTCTATATCCATGCGGTCGTATTCATCTCTCCCAACCTTGCAGGGCAGGGCTGCCGTAGAGAGTATAGGCACGACAAGAATACGGCATACTCAGGCTCTTTGGACGCAAGGCATAACAACTAACAACAGATAGGACTGACGATAATACGGACTATCTATTGTTTGTACAATTTGTTGTCATGACTATCTGTTGTCAAAACTATATATCGTCAAAATAATCTATCGATAAAACTATCTATCGACACTTCGACATCTCGATTTGTCGAACTATCGAATTATCGATAAAACAACAAAATAATAAAAGGAACGAGCCGGCACCTCATCTCATTACCGCAATAACACAGACGAATTTCCTTTGTTTTTCTATTGCTTTCCCTCTATTTCCCTGCTTATCCTCATTTCTTGTAGCGGTGCTTCCGAGGGTTTACTTTTGCACCCGAGAAGTACGGCAATGGACTGCATAACAGTTTGTTTGCTGAGTAACAATAAAGTAATCAAAACAAAATTAAGGCAATGAAACTCATTATCATCGACCGCAAAGCGTGGGAGCGACATCGCTCCGAATTTGCAGACTTTATCCATCGTGTGGAGAAACTCATCGGTAATCCTCCTGAGACCGAGCAATGGCTCGACAACGAAGCCGTGTGCAAGCGTTTGGGTATCAGCAAACGTACCCTGCAATTCTATCGGGATACGGGGAAAATCCCTTTCTCAATGATTGGACACAAGTGTTATTACAAACAGACCGACATCAGTGAAATGCTGAATGCAGTCAAGGATTGAAATCAAAGAATGAATGAATTATGTCGGAGAATGAAATCATTACGCAGGAAGACCCTCAGATGCAGTTGTTTTCACAACTGATGGAAGGCACTTTGAAGAAGTTGGAGCGGTATTGTGCCACAGCTCGTCCGATGTTAGATGGCGAGGTTTACCTTTCGAGCGAGGAAGTGTGCAGCCACTTACGGCTCAGCACACGTACGCTCCAAGAGTACAGAAATGCAAGAATACTTCCTTTCTACAAAATCGGAGGAAAGATACTTTACAAACAGAGCGACATACAAACAATGCTTGAAAAGTATTATAATCCAATACCGCAAACAGGTAAGTTATGAGTTAAGTTAAGAAATCAGTCGCGACTTAAGTAAAATGGTCAGTTATGACTTTGGTCAAAAAAATAGTTTCGACCTAAGTCAAAATTAACTTTAGTCAAAAATATGTCAGCTCATAAAGTCAGTAAGTCAAGAAATTAGTCTAAACTTATCTCTTGATTTACTTCTTGAACTTTGAACTCTCGTCTATCAAAAGCGCCCCAGAAAAGTTACTTTATGGAACATAACAAACTATCTCTTTCTTTATACTGGCAAGGTGTGTCTTTGTACCACAAACTGCCGTTTGTACCACAAAGACCCTTGCCCCGAAAGGGGGATTAAATCACTCCAAAGTCGTGATTAGAAAGCAATGAAGAAGCAAAAACAAAAGAAGCCAGACGGCAGATGTGCCACCTACCCACGATGGGATAGATGGCACATCAGAACACCTAATTCCGAAGACCAGCAGAAGCTTATCAGACTCTACCAGAAGTCGGGAGCAAAAACGAAAAGTGATTTTGTCCGAGCAAGACTTTTAGGTGAAGCCTTTAAGGTCATCACCCAAGACCCTGCAAAAGAGCCTTACTTGGAGAAACTCTCCGAAATCGTTTCTATGACTCATAAGATAGGCGTGCTGTACAACGAAGCCGTGAAAGCCCTCAAGACTTATCATTCTGTCGCCACTGCGCAACAACTGCTCAGCAAACTCGAAACCTATTCCCAACTTCTTATTAGACTGCAACAACAAGCAGTACAACTGACAAAATCCCTTAGGGATAGACAAGAGTGAATGCTGATAAATCATAACACCCAACGTTAGTATCGTGCTGTGATTGCCCAATCCATCTTTGGTCAGTTATCAATGTTAGGAAAATAGGATTTGTATGTTGTAGACGGTAATAAAACGTTATGGCAGCAGGTATTCGGATATAGTTTATCCGAATACCTGCTGCCATAACGTTTTATTACTGACGATGATTCTGCAATAGGCTTTCATGTGCTGTTGCAACATTGAGGTATTTTGTCCCTGTGTACTCACTGTGGCTATTGCCATAAAATAGTTTCCATCTTCCCTATGTATGAGCCTGGCTTTATGGCTTGTGATGTTGCAGTTATAAGATGCATTTTCGTTGCCCTCGAAAGATATATAAGCCGTCCTTGGCTCATCGAAAAGATACAAATACTTGTATGGCACAAACACTTGTACTGTCCTTTGATTAATGACCTCACCATTAGCCTCTATGGATATAGGATAAGGTTTCTTGTAGAAAGCAACTGCGAGGGCGAGGACTATTATCGTAATGACAACCGTTCCCAAGCTGACGAGGCGAGGAGGAACTTTACCTATCACGTTCCTCACCTTCTCGCTTCTCAACTCGATATTATCTGATTCTGTTTCTTTCTGTTCCATGTCAAAAACATTTTAGTTTCCCAATTCCAACTGATTCTTCACAAGATTATAGTATGCCCCTCGCTTGGCGGTCAAAGACTCATGGTTGCCTATCTCAACCACTTTTCCATGGTCGATGACCACGATTTGGTCGGCATTCTTCACCGTGCTTAGGCGATGAGCCACAATCACAACAGTCTTGCCCTTATAGAACATATCCAAGTTCTCCACGATGCTTTTCTCATTGTTGGCATCGAGCGAGTTTGTAGCCTCGTCAAGGAATATATAGTCGGGATTCTTGTAAACCGCCCTTGCAATCAAGATACGCTGTTTCTGTCCTTGGCTCAGTCCCACACCATCACGCCCAATCTTGGTGTTGAACTTCAGAGGCAAAGCCATCACGTAATCCTTGATGCAAGCTATCTCGGCAGCTTTCAACAACCTTTCCTTATCTATATCGCCATCATCAACAGCAATATTTCTTGCGATACTCTCCGAGAATATAACACCATCCTGCATGACAACACCACATTGTCTGCGCCACCACTTTTTGTTGAGTTTGTTGATGTCAGTATTTCCAATATTGATTTTTCCCTCCAAGACAGGATAATAACCAAGCATCAAACGGATGAGGGTGGTCTTTCCACTGCCAGATGCGCCAACGATGGCTGTTACCTTACCTTGCGGAATGTGAATACTCACATCGTCTATGGTTTTGCGCAAAGCATGTTGGTCGTACTTGAACATGATGCTCTTGATGTCAATGCCCTCATTCTTATCTTCAATAGAAGTTAGCAAGCCTTCCTTTCCATTCTCATCATCCATCTGGTGAATCTCATTGATTCGCTCCAAGCTAATCTTCACATCTTGCAGAGAATAGAAGAAGTTCATCAGTTGCTCCACTGGTGAGTTGAGCTGTCCGATGATGTATTGCACGGCAAGCATCATACCGAGTGTCATTTGCCCATGAATCACGGCAGTAGCTGCAACTACCGTAATGATGATATTCTTCACCTCATTGATGAAGATACTTCCAGCCTCCTGTGTCTGTTGGAGTTTGAGTGATTTCATCTGTACCCCGAATAGGTCTGCTTGCGTGTCCTCCCATTCCCATCTTCTGCGCTGCTCACAATCCTGCAACTTGATTTCTTGCATAGAGGTGATAAACTCATAAGTTTTGTTGTTGTTGATAGCTTGCTGCTCAAACAGTTCGTAATCAAGTACCTTTCTTCGCTTCAAGAATAAGGTCATCCATACACCATAGAGAATGCTTCCCAACAAGAAAATGACAAACACCAATTTGTTATAGAAAAACAGCACCACCGAAAATACCACGAAAGTAAGCATGGCAAAAGCGATGTTGAGCGTCTGCTGAGTAAGGAAGTTGTTCACACGGCTATGGTCGTTCATTCTCTGCATCAAGTCGCCCATGAGTTTCGTATCAAAGAAAGACATAGGTAGTTTCAATAACTTGATGAAGAAGTCACTTACCAATGATATGTTGATACGTAAGGAAATGTGAAGCAACAACCATCTGCGGATAAAGTCTATTGCCGTTCGGCTGATTGTAAGCATCAACTGCCCCAAGAGTATAAGCCAAACAAAACCTATTTCTTGGTTCTTGATACCGACATCCACGATAGATTGGGTAAGGAATGGCAGGACAAGCTGCAGGAGGCTTCCGACTACTAGACCCAAGATGATTTGTCCGAAATACTTGCGGTATTTCTTCACATACCCAAAGAGAAAGCGGAAAGACCTCTTTTCTTTGATGTTCTCTTCACCTTGCATCTTATAAGTAAAGAACGCAGGAGTGGTTTCCAAGAACATAACAATGCCCTTGTCCTCACCATTAGAGTTCGTGCTTATCCAATGTTGTTTGAACTCGTCTAAGGTATAAGCAACCAATCCCTTCCCTGGGTCTGCGACATAGAACTTCTTGGATTTCTTAATCTTATATAAGACCACAAAGTGATTCTGATTCCAATGGAGAATACAGGGCAATGGAGCTTCGTTTAACATGACGATAGAAATTCTCGCACATGCCGTATGTAATCCAAGAGTATTAGCTGCTTCATTGATTCCTAACATTGAAACACCTTCCGTTGTGGCAAAGCAAAGTTTCGACAGAGAATCTAATGTATATTCCCTGCCGAAATATTTACATACCATTTGCAAACTGGCTATGCCACATTGCATGGAATCATGTTGATGAAGACTTTCTATCGTTTTGGTCATTGATTAATACATTTTCATGATAGCACTATCAATATTCTTATTAACCTCAATTTCTCCACGTTTAGATTTCTTGCCATAGCTAAGGCTGTAAGTCAGTGTTAAATTTATATTACGCCCATTGATTTCGTTAAAAATCCGCGAATTTCTATTATAACACCCATAATCCATTGTTATATGTTGCTTGTCATAACGTGAAAAGGGATTGCGTACTAAAGCCTCAATAGCCAATGCCTTGTGAGTCCAACTCACTTTCCATTCATAGGTAGGACGACATTGGATGAACCACGGTTGTCGAATATCAAGTGATTTATATGGAGTCTGATAATCGAAACTAAGCATCCATTCTCCTGCAAGATAAACCAAGCCACCTTTTATGTGAAAACTGTTGTGCGACATATCGTAAGTAGCCCCTTTTAATGTATTACATTCTTCAATCGCTGTGGCGCTCAAACGCAAATGCTCATTGAATAAATTATAGGTACAACCTACAGTAAACATATTACCGTAGAAAGTTCCGCCATTTATACGAGTATCAAAAATCGTATTCGTATTAGCTGTATACTGATGTACTATGTTGTCAAAATAAATATTACTATCATACGATAAAGCCAAACGAATTTTTCCAATTTGTCCATTGTATGAAAGGGTGTTTCCTAATACTTTCATCGGTGCAATGTCAGGATTACCACAAGTTGCCTCAAAAAAAGATGTCGGAACAACCATTGAATTTTTTTGTGACGGTTCAAATAAAGTATGTGTAAAAAGACCATTTAACGATAAAGAGTGCTTGTTATTAATGACATAGTTTCCACCATAAAAAGCAACAGGCATACAGTAATTATCATGTATGGAGTTTAAAGAAACGGCCGTATTAGATAACCCCGCAGAGATATAGTAATAGTATTTCTCACTATATTTGCTGAGTTGAAGTAATCCAACAGTAATGTTGGAAGTCAGATGCTGTTTTCCAATTGCTGTTCCATCATAATTATCAGTATAATGTTTATAATCATTGCTCAATGCGCCTGCTAGAGTAAGGCTATTTTTCCAAGTTTTCGAATAGCGAATATTACCATTCAGCACATAGTTATTTTCTATTACTTTTGAATTTAATGAAGCTTGTTCTGTCTCTGTATACAGACTGTAGTATTTATTGTGCCCCATAGAAGCAGATGCTGTAACGTCAAAAGCCTGCTCTTTAGGCAACCATAATGTGTAATTTACATATGCTGATGGTGCTATAGATTGGCTGTTATATGAAACAGTACGCTTTGTTGCACCATATGGTTCGGTGTAGTAAATACCCTGTATGGTATTGGAATTTGGCACAGCCTGACGATTAAAGCCAACATAGGTATTTAATCTGTGGGTATTCCCCATGGAGGTTAAGCGCAATCGCATAGCTTGCCCATTATTTATTTTCAACGGACTCTCATCTTTATAATTACGTTCCAAAACGGATTTATCTGAAAAGACAAACATATCATTTCCTTCTGTATAGCTATGGTCTCTATGCCAGTCACCAGTGACGGTTAGGGAAAATGTGTATCGTTTTTTATTAAAATCAGCAAAAGCTAAATATTCCCCCGATTTGTAGGCAAATCCTTCATTTGCAGAAAAATACACATTGCCCCCATAATTCATTTTTACAGTTACAAAATTAACCAATCCTGCTTTACCTGCATATTTCCCGCTTGGAGTTCTTATATACTCTATTGTACGAATGTTCTTTGCACTAAGAGATGCTACATCTTCTGGCAATGCCTCCATTCCATTAATACACAATACAACCTCTCCTCCACTATGAGTAGTAATGCTACGAGTGCGTGCCGATACTTCCAAGTCAGGAGTCTGCATAAGATATAGTAGATTAAAACCATTTGTAGAATGTTTTTTCTCAAGTTGAGTTGGTATCAACAATGCCTTGTTGCTCATTTCAATTTGACCATCAGCAGTAACAACAACTTCTGGCAGTTTTTCGGTCTTGGTACTGTCTGTTTGTGCTGTAATGTCTGTTATTGTGACAAA
The DNA here is from genome assembly GCF_023522295.1 of Prevotella sp. TCVGH. Lineage (NCBI taxonomy): Bacteria > Pseudomonadati > Bacteroidota > Bacteroidia > Bacteroidales > Prevotellaceae > Prevotella > Prevotella sp. TCVGH. The sequence goes on from NZ_QFFX01000075.1 coordinate 9,734, forward strand.
CAGCAAGAAAAAGAATAGATAGTATTTATACATTGTATATCATATTTTAGCATCGACTTCAAAAATAAAATGTCGACGATTATTATAATCGAGTAGGAGGTAAACACTAATCATAGGTGTTTATTTCCTATTTTCGTGTTCACCGACCTCTCACACCACCGTACATGCGGTTCCGCATACGGCGATTCCTATTTTGGGTGCCATTCGAGATACGACCCCATTAAAGTCGCATACCCAGCTGAGCGTAGTCTATTGTTATCTATCGCCCTTGTTAATATAGGACTATCAGTTATTCGCCAATAACTCTTGCGAGTATTACCCCATTCGTATGCTTGGTATTGATTGATACCATATCTGATGAGGTTTGCCACTTTTGTCCTGACTTTCTTCCAAGCTTTCTATATACACATGCGTATTCTACGTCTTAACCATTCATCAGTGTCAAGTAGGAGACATTTCATATTGGCAAGGTGATAGTAACCTACCCAACCTCTTATGTATTCTTTCAGCTTTTGCTTTCTCTTGGCGTGTCCTCATCCATTACTGCGACTTGTCAGTTTTTTTAGCCTTGACTTCATCTTGGCTTTGGACTTTGGGTGTACCGTGAGTTGGTATTTGCCGTTCATTACATAAAAGGAGTAGCCGAGGTATTTCATTCCTCGCACATACGACACTACGGTCTTTTCCTTGTTGACTTTGAGATATAGAGTATTCTCTATAAATCGGGTTATAG
>NZ_QFFX01000076.1:0-10387 GCF_023522295.1 Prevotella sp. TCVGH
AAATATATAAATGGAACAAAGGTAATGATTTACAAGTAGTTGAAACGTTTTTATGCACATTTTTGTCACATTAGCCAAGTTTTCATTTTTCGGTCTACCAATTGTGTTTATAAATTTTGACTGATGTGTGCAAAGTTACACATTAAAAATTTGAATAGTGTATATTATTCATAGGTTTTTCGTAGGATACCTGTCAGCTGAAAGTCGGGTAGGGTATCTCTTTATTTCGTTTGTCCGTTGATAATTGATTGACAATGAACGATTTATAGCACCTAATCTTATTTGCGTAAACGGTTGATAAACAAGGAGATACAAAATGTGAGAGTCGCGTTTTCATCACTCCATGTGTATCTCTACCTTGACATTAAGTGCTTTCTTTTTCCTGAAAATATTGGAAAATGATATTTGCTTTTGACTTACCAATGATGTTGGTAAGAGTTTGTAAATCAGCTTCTTTGATTTTTTTTACGCTTTTCAGAACTTTCATGAGTTGCTTCTGTGTCTGTATTCCGATACCTTTAATGTTGTCTAACTCGCTGTGCAGTGCCTGTTTGCTACGCTTGTCTCGGTGGAAGGTGATGGCATAGCGATGCACTTCGTCTTGAATTCTTGTGAGTATGTGAAACAACTCGCTATCTGCCTTCATGCCAATGACTTGTGGAGGGAAACCATAAAGCAATTCATTGGTTCGGTGCCGGTTGTCTTTAGCCAGTCCAGCGATAGGGATATGAAGTCCAAGTTCATCCTCTACCACTTGTCTCACCACTTCCATTTGACCTTTCCCACCATCGGTAATGATGAGATTGGGTAGGGGTGTTTGTTCTTCAATCATACGTTGGTAGCGACGTCTCACCACTTCTTTCATCGAAGCGTAATCGTCAGGTCCCTCAACGGTTTTAATGTTGTATTTACGGTAGTCTTGCTTATAAGGCTTTAACCCCTTGAATACCACGCATCCTGCAACGGCATTGGTGCCAGAGATGTTAGAGTTGTCGAAACACTCTATGTGGAAAGGAAGGGTAGGTAGATTCAATTGGGTTTGTAACTCCTTCATAAGTCGGGTCTGACGTTGTTCAGGATTTAGTTTCTCCGCTTGCTTCAATCGGTCAAATTTGTACTGTTTGGCATTCATTTCAGAGAGATCCAGCAAGTGTTTCTTATCCCCTCTTTGTGGTACGGTAAAGGTGCAGTCGTGGAGATTCCATTCGATATCAAAAGGAACAATGAGTTCTTTGGCTTTACTTCTAAATCTGGATCTAAGTTCTTGAATAGCAGTGATGAGAATTTCCTCTTTTGTTTCTTCAATTTTCGACTTATATTCAATGGTGAAACTCTGGTTAATCGTTCCGTTCTTTACGTGCATGTAGTTCACATAAGCTGTTTTTTTGCTCTCATCCTCGGTTAGTGTGAATACATCAACATCCTTTATGGTATAGCTCACTACCTCGCTTTTGGAAACAAATGTGTTAAGGATATCGTATTTATCTTTTAGAATCTGCGCTTCTTCAAATTTGAGTTCTTCCGATTTCTTCAGCATCATTTGATAAAGAATATCTCGTACTTCTCTGGTATTTCCTTTCAAAATTTCGCGCGCTTGCTCCATGTTTTGCATGTAATCTTCGTGAGATTGTTTGGCTATACATGGAGCCAAGCAATTTCCTATATGGTATTTTAAGCAAGCACGGTATTTTCCTTCTTTTACTCCTGCTGGTTTAATAGGGAACGAACACGTGCGAGGTTTATAGATTTTATTGATGACATCAAGGACTGCATATAGATGAGATATCTGTGTGTACGGACCAAAATAACTGCCGTTCCCTTTCCTGATTTGTCGTGTCTTTATGATTCTTGGGAGCCATTCGTTTGTAATGCAAATGCTGGGATAGGTTTTTCCGTCCTTGAGTAATATGTTATATTTTGGATTATATTTCTTGATTAGACTGTTTTCTAACAGCAGAGCATCCTCTTCTGTATTGACAACAGTGTACGTAATATTCTGAATTTTGCTGACAAGAATTTTAGTTTTGAAGCGATCTACTTCTTTTAGAAAGTACGAAGACACACGTCGCTTTAAGTTCTTTGCCTTTCCTACATATACAATATTGCCCTCTTTGTCAAAAAATTGATAGCTGCCAGGTCTCTCTGGCATGCTCTCAACAATGTTTTTTAGTTTGGATATTCTTTCTATGTTCCCTTCTTTGGTCATTCTAACTATATGGAATTAAGACTATTGTCTTTGTTTTGTTTCATGTGAAACATTGTAGTGGAGAATATTTTGCAGCCATGTTGTTCGCCATCTTCTATTTTGAATTGTCATCGTCTAAAGAATTTAGGAGGGGTAGAGCTGTCTCGTACCCCTTCTAATTCATAACTTTGTTTGATTGCGAGTTACTTCTTTTATATTTGAATAAGAGTTGTAATTTCGATATCATCGTCGAATTTCTCTCTTCCATTAAGATTTTCATTGATAAGTTCTATGATGAAATTGCAGTAAATCTTTTTAGGATGGAACTTTTTTACAAGGTCGCAAGCTGCTTTCATGGTGCCGCCAGTAGCTAAAAGGTCGTCGTGTAAGAGTACAATGTCATTTTCATTAATGGCATCTTTGTGTATCTCGATGGTGTCGATGCCGTATTCTTTGGCGTAACTCTCTTGCACTGTCTCACATGGAAGCTTCCCTGGCTTTCTGCAAAGTACAATTCCAGCGCCCAATTTAATGGCAACTGCCGACGACATGACAAAACCTCGACTTTCAATACCTACAATCTTTGTGATGCCTTTGTCTTTGTAAAGTTCGTACATTTCATCGCTAATTGTTCTCAAACAATCAGCGTTTTTGAATAGGGTGGTTACATCTCTGAAGTTGACTCCTTTAATGGGCCAATCTGGGATGCATCTCAAGTTGTCTAATAGCAATTTGTTGTTCATTGTCAATAGTTTATGTTGTTATAATATAATCAATTGTTTCACATGAAACATCTGTAAGATTTAGATGATATGTGTTGCATTTATCTTCCTAATAATACGAGAAGAACATTGATGTCACTTGGTGATACTCCTGGAATCCTACTTGCTTTTGCCAGTGTTTCAGGGTTAATTCGTTTTAGTTTTTCACGAGCTTCTGTTGATAGTTCATGCAGCTGGTCGTAATTAAACCTGTTTTGAATTTTTATATTTTCAAGTCGGTGCATCTTTTCGGCTACTATCTTCTCACGCTCAATGTACCCTTTATACTTAATTTTTATCTCTGTTGCTTCGATGATTTCGCTCTTTCTGTTCGGTATCTTGCTGAGCTCATCACTCAAAGAAGGTTTCATTTCCGCAAGAAGTTGAATAGATATCTGGGGACGTGCAATAAGTTCTGAAATCTTACATCCCATTTTAAGCGTTGATGTCCCATTTCGTTCCAACATTTCGTTGATTTCTTTCGGTTTTATCGAAGTATTATTACAATAGTCCATCAAACGATTGATACTTTCTTTCTTCTGTGTCCACCAGTCTAAACGGTCTCTTTTTGCGAGTCCTAATTGATATGCTTTCTCGGTTAATCGTGCGTCAGCATCGTCTTGTCTAAGTAAAATACGATATTCAGCACGTGAGGTGAACATCCTATAAGGTTCGTCCACGCCTTTCGTTGTTAGGTCATCAATGAGTACACCGATGTAACTTTCGTCACGTTTCATCACAAAAGGGTCACCTCCAAAGCAGTGGATAGCAGCGTTGATACCTGCAACGATTCCCTGACCTGCAGCTTCCTCGTAGCCCGTAGTGCCGTTTACCTGCCCTGCAAAGAACAAACCTTTGACGATTTTTGATTCCAATGAAGGTTTCAATTGAGTTGGATCGAAATAATCATATTCAATCGCATATCCAGCTCTGTAAACCTTTGCCTCTCGGAAAGCAGGTATCTGATGCAAGGCTTCTATCTGAATATTCAACGGCATGCTCGATGAAAAGCCGTTCAAATACATCTCATTGGTATTTTCACCTTCAGGTTCTAAAAACAGCGGATGCCTATCCTTGTCGGGAAAGGTTACCAATTTTGTTTCAACAGAAGGGCAGTATCTCGGTCCAGTGCTTTGTATTTGTCCGTTGAAAAGAGGCGAATCGGGCAATGCTTTGCGTAAAACTTCATGTGATTCTGGCGTTGTGTAGCACGTCCAACAAGGAAGTTGTTTAAGGTTTCTTGCCCCACTCATGTAACTAAACTGGTGGAAGTCGTCCTCTCCGTCTTGTCTTTCCATGTCTTCAAAATGCACACTTCTTGCGTCAATGCGGACAGGCGTTCCTGTTTTCATTCGTTGGACGGTAATCCCATGTTGTGCAATGCTTTCACTCAGGTGATAGACTGCTGGCTCGGCACATCGTCCTCCAGGGAGCTTTTTCCTACCAATGTGCATCAAACCATTAAGAAATGTCCCTGCTGTGATAATAATACTTTTTGCGTATAGCTCAACTCCCCAAACCGTACGGACACCCGTTACCTCACTGTTTGCGGTGAGTAGTTCGCACGCTTCGTCCTGCCAAATGTCCAAATTGGGCGTATGGTCTAACACTGTTCTCCATTCCAAAATATATTTACTACGGTCACACTGTGCACGGGGACTCCACACTGCAGGTCCTTTGCCTTTGTTGAGCATGCGAAACTGAATAGAGGTAGCGTCAGTAACCATTCCCATGTGACCGCCTAAGGCGTCTATCTCTCGAACAATCTGCCCCTTAGCAATGCCCCCAATGGCAGGGTTACAGCTCATTTGCGCTATTTTATTCATGTCCATAGTGACGAGACAAGTCTTCGCTCCTAATTGCGCAGCTGCCGTTGCAGCTTCACATCCAGCGTGTCCTCCGCCAATGACAAGCACATCGTATTGAAATATCATCCTTCTATCTTGCTTTATTTAATTTTTATAGAAACTATCTCTATCGCTTTGTAATGGCAAGGTTGATGTTTTTGTTTTTAAGTAATCAACCTTTTTGATGCTGAGCTTTTTAGAGTAAGTTTCTTGTCATAAGAAAAAGAAACAACGCAAAATTAAGAAATAATATTGAATAAAATGAGGATGAAGACGAAAAACTATGTAGACATAATGTTATCATTCATTTGCGTTTATAGGTTGATTTTCCACAGAATCGTTATTTCATCCTATTTGAAACGGCTCTTTCGTTTAATGATATTTTACAACGAAAACCAACAAAAAAAACAGCAGATGTGGCATTGGAAGTATGCCACATGAACAGCTCATTAATGCTGAATTATCTTTACAAAGCGTCTCTCAAAACTCGCGTCAAAACATCCAAGGGCAAAGTTGGTCGCAAATACGCAAGTTATGAGAGAGTTTCATAACCTGTTGTGATTTAAGATGTTATAATAAAGCCACTTTGTTTCATCCCTATTTTTAGCATTCTTTCCCGACTAAAGCATTGAGTTAAGCTTGCAATTTGCATGCTTTAATGCCGTTGAAGCATGTGAATAACACCTCTATTGAGTGTTTCCAATGGCGTTATCTCCATGTTTCAGCTAAAAAAGACGTTTATTTTGTTCAAATCAGCCCATTTTTGCATCTCGTTTGCCTATTAAAATTTTCTATTTTGAAGATTTTAGATGGTCGATTTTTGGTAAAATAATAGGACAAAAACGCCAGATACCTTTGCAAAAAATGATGCAGGGAAAAAAGACACAGCTCTTTCATTATAGAGTCATTTTTGTACAACAAATGAAAGTAAATGAGAGATGCAATGCACACAAGCCTTGTGATGTGCTTGATTTATTAGATTTGTGGGGGAAACAAAAGAACAAAAATTGGTTTTTATCATCGTTCATCTATGTTAAACGAAAAAGGCGATGTCTATTTGATAGCATTTTCGATAAAAAGCTTTGAGTTATCATTAAAATATAGTATTTTTGCACTTCAGCATACGTAACGCATACTCACAAAAGGGGAGAGATGATAACGTTTGTTAAAAAATCGTTGATTATATCTAACTTAGTAAGCATATTTTTTTCTAACATTTAATACTTAAATTTCAATCATTTATGTGGTTAATCAATTCATCTATTGGTAGGAAAGTAGTGATGTCGGTAACCGGTGTCGCACTTATTCTATTCCTGACATTTCACATGTCAATGAATATTGTGGCTCTCTTTTCTGGAGATGCCTACAATACGATTTGTGAACTTCTAGGTGCCAATTGGTATGCGGTAGTAGCTACGATTGCACTTGCAGCACTAACTGTGTGTCACATCGTCTATGCCTTCATCCTTACGGCACAAAACCGAAGAGCTCGAGGGAACGAGCGTTATGCTGTTACCCAAAAGAGTTCCAAAGTAGAGTGGGCATCTCAAAACATGTTGGTTTTAGGACTCATCGTGGTTTTGGGTATGATTCTTCATTTGTACAATTTCTGGTACAATATGATGTTTGCCGAAATCTTTCACATTGCCGATCCGTTAGGCAATCCTGCTGATGGTTTTGGTTACATTCAGGAAACATTCTCACAGCCTTTGTATGTTGTATTGTACATCATTTGGTTGTGTGCTTTGTGGCTTCATCTCACTCATGGTTTTTGGAGTGCTATGCAAACCCTTGGAATCAGCAATAAAATTTGGTTCAACCGATGGAAGATTATCGGTGAGGTATATGCCACATTATTAATGCTTGGTTTCCTTGTAGTTGTTCTCGCATTTGCATTTGGCTGCGCGCCGAGTTTGTGCTGTGCGTAATTGTTTAATCTTATAATAGATAAGGAAGAATATTATGACACAAATAGATTCTAAAATTCCTGAAGGACCAGTAGCTGAGAAGTGGACCAATTACAAGGCTCACCAGCGTTTGGTTAACCCAAAGAATAAATTAAAATTGGATGTCATCGTTGTTGGTACAGGCTTAGCAGGTGCCAGTGCTGCCGCTTCATTGGGCGAGATGGGATTCAATGTATTTAACTTTTGTATTCAAGACTCGCCTCGTCGTGCACACTCTATTGCTGCACAAGGAGGTATCAATGCTGCCAAGGATTATCAGAATGACGGTGACTCTGTTTATCGTTTGTTCTATGATACCGTAAAAGGTGGCGATTATCGTGCTCGCGAAGCTAATGTTTACCGTTTGGCAGAGGTGTCGAATGCTATCATCGACCAATGTGTTGCACAAGGCGTACCATTCGCTCGTGAATACGGAGGTATGCTCGCCAACCGTTCGTTTGGTGGTGCACAGGTAAGTAGAACGTTCTATGCCAAAGGTCAAACAGGTCAGCAGCTGTTGTTAGGTGCTTACTCATCACTGATGTGTCAAGTACATGCGGGCAAAGTAAAGCTCTATACACGTTACGAGATGGAGGACGTAGTCATCATTGACGGTCGTGCTCGTGGTATCATTGCCAAGAACTTGGTGACAGGTAAGTTAGAGAGATTCTCTGCCAATGCTGTAGTAATTGCCACTGGCGGATACGGAAATGCTTATTTCCTTTCTACCAATGCAATGGGATGTAACTGTACTGCTGCCGTTCAGTGCTACCGCAAGGGAGCTTATTTTGCTAACCCTTCGTATGTACAGATTCACCCCACCTGTATTCCTGTACACGGTGACAAGCAGTCGAAGCTGACGCTGATGTCAGAATCGTTGCGTAACGACGGACGTATTTGGGTTCCTAAGAAGATAGAAGATGCCAAGGCATTGCAGGCAGGAACGAAACAAGGCTGGGAAATACCAGAGGAAGATCGCGACTACTACTTGGAGCGTCGCTACCCAGCATTTGGTAACTTAGTGCCTCGTGACGTGGCTTCGCGTGCTGCGAAAGAGCGTTGCGATAAGGGCTTTGGTGTGAACAACACTGGTTTGGCTGTGTTCCTTGACTTCTCTGAGTCTATCAACCGATTGGGACTTGATGAAATCATGCAGCGTTATGGCAACCTCTTCGAGATGTATGAAGAGATTACAGACGTATTCCCTGGTGATATGGCGAACGAAATCAACGGTGTAAAGTACTACAAACCCATGATGATCTTCCCCGCTATCCATTATACCATGGGTGGTATCTGGGTAGATTATGAGTTGATGACCTCTGTCACAGGACTGTTTGCTATTGGCGAATGCAACTTCTCTGATCATGGTGCTAACCGCTTGGGTGCTTCAGCGTTGATGCAAGGTTTGGCAGATGGTTACTTTGTGTTGCCATACACCATTCAAAATTATTTGGCAGACCAAGCTGTTTGGCCACGTCTTTCTACCGATCTTCCTGAGTTTGAAGAGGCTGAAAAGAAGGTTCAATCAGAAATTGACCGCTTGATGAACATCAAGGGTAAGCGCTCTGTCGACTCTATTCACAAGGAGTTGGGTCACATCATGTGGGAACACGTGGGTATGGGTCGTACCAAGGAAGGACTTGAAGAAGGTTTGAAGATGATAGCAGACTTACGTAAAGAGTTCGATACCAACCTGTTTATCCCTGGTTCTAAAGAAGGTCTGAACGTTGAGTTGGATAAAGCTATCCATTTGCGTGATTTCTTATTGATGGGCGAACTCGTTGCTTACGATGCCATCTCTCGTAATGAGAGTTGTGGAGGTCACTTCCGTGAGGAGTACCAAACACCTGAGGGAGAGGCAAAGCGTGACGATGAAAACTATTTCTATGTAGGTTGTTGGAAGTACCAGAACAATGATGAAACCGCTCCCGAGTTGATTAAAGAGCCACTCGAGTACGAGGCCATCAAGGTACAAACACGTAATTATAAGAATTAATCGTTAGTTTTTGAGTCTCTTAGTTTTTAAGTTTTTGAGTTTCTCCACTGGCTTATCAACCCTGTAATTGACGAAGTAAAGCATTAAGATGGGCACTTTTCGAGATTTATCCGTTTGGCAAAAGAGCATGAATCTTACTCGTAAGGTTTATGAGTTAACTGCTTCTTATCCTCAAGAAGAGCGATTTGGACTTGTTAGTCAAATGCGTCGATGTGCCGTTTCCATACCTTCAAATATATCGGAGGGTTATGGCAGAGAGACAAACAATGAGCATATACGATTTTTGTACATATCATTGGGTTCGTGCAACGAGTTGGAAACGCAGCTCATCTTATCTAAAGATTTAGCTTTCGTTGCAACAAATGCTTGTCAAGAGCTGGTAAACTTAGTAGATGAAGTTTCAAAAATGCTCAAGTCTTTAATTTATACAGAAAAGTACAAGTAACCTTTTTAGATAGGTTTCACGGTGCAAGTCAGTAAAAGAAGGAACTGAAAAAACTTAAAAACTCACAAACTCATAAACTCATAAACTCAATACACCATGTCAAAAAATATAAGTTTTACAATTAAATTTTGGCGTCAGAACGGTCCTAAAGACAAGGGACATTTTGACACTCACGAGATGAAGAATATCCCAGACGATACTTCTTTCCTCGAAATGCTTGATATCCTCAATGAGGAACTCATCAAGGATGGTAAAGAACCGTTTGTCTTCGATCACGATTGTCGTGAAGGTATCTGCGGTATGTGCTCACTCTATATCAATGGAGTGCCACACGGAAAGACAGAGCGTGGCGCAACAACCTGCCAGTTATACATGCGTCGTTTCAACGATGGAGATGTTATTACTGTAGAACCTTGGCGTTCAGCAGGCTTCCCTGTCATTAAAGACTGTATGGTAGACCGTGCAGCTTTCGACAAAATTATTGCAGCTGGAGGTTACAACACCATTCGTACAGGACAGGCACAAGATGCTAATGCTATCCTTATACCGAAGGAAAATGCCGACGAGGCGATGGACTGTGCTACCTGCATCGGTTGTGGTGCTTGCGTTGCAGCATGCAAAAATGGCTCTGCGATGCTCTTCGTGAGCTCCAAGGTTAGTCAGTTGGCATTGTTGCCACAAGGTCGTCCAGAAGCTGCTAAGCGTGCCAAAGCCATGGTTCTGAAGATGGATGAATTAGGATTTGGTAACTGTACCAACACCAGAGCTTGCGAAGCAGTGTGTCCAAAGAATGAGTCGATTGCGAATATTGCTCGCCTCAACCGCGAATTCATTACGGCAAAGCTTAAAGACTAATCGCTTTTTTGTCTAAGCCTAACATCCGAGAACATCGCTGGGTTTTTGTGCCATGTGCATCGGAAAAGGATAAAACGACGACTCATGCAGCGTTGTATCGCAATTAATTTTCGTCAAGACGTGAGGATTTGTCGTCTGTCCATATGATTCAAGCCTGTATACTACAAAAAGTGTACAGGCTTTTTTAGGTGCTGTCAGATAAGGACGGTGCTTCATCCTCTGTATTTGCAATAAACGATAAAATCAGAGATAAATGACGAATGTGTATGCATTATTCATATCTTCTATGTTGCTTTCCAAATAATTGGAAAATATTTGTAATTTATTAACTGTTCATTATCATTCACTTAGC
>NZ_QFFX01000077.1:0-10028 GCF_023522295.1 Prevotella sp. TCVGH
TTTTAAGTTCTTTTGTCATATTATTTTACTTTTTATGAGGTTAATAATATGTCAAGCTATTTCAGTATAAGACATATCTCCATGAGTTAAGAGGCTTGGAACATTGAGTTAATTTTAAGTGGGTAAATAGCCATCAAAAGAACCCTATGCAGATGAAGCGGAAATTGCTGATGATGAGTACTTTATACGAATGCTTATTGAAGCGGGGACACCTTGCAAGCGTTGGGTGCTCTGATTTGGATAGACTTTGCGATAGTAGGCGCAATGCGGTCTACCGAGACGGGTGTGGTAACACGTTGAGGCTTGATACCCATTCCATACAAAATAATAGGAAAGGGTACAAAGGATGCACGTGCAATATAATTATCTTGATTATCTTCATTCAGCAACTGCCAACCTGGCGCAACCTCAATGATTAAGTCGCCACTCACGGCTGGATTATACGGACTTTCAGACACTTTCCGAATTCCTGCTATTTGTGCCAGAAAGTCTTTGGAGCGTGACAAAATGTCCTCAAACGAAAGCAGTTTGTCTTCGATAAACTTTCGGTTGAGATAAATTTGATTACTAAAACAGGTTTCAACGTACCGACTTTGCCCATAAATGGCTCCAAGGTACATGTTCAGCAAATTGGCTGTACGGTTGATGTAGAAAGTGCCTGTGGGGATGCGGTATTTTGCATAATCTACTTTTGGGTCATCTGTATAGCCCGTACTGGTTAGTACAAAGAGTACTTGCTGATTTCCAACGGACTTTTCTATCTGTTCAATCAGGGTGGCAAGTGTATGATCTAATCCTCGATAGAGGCTTTCAAAATCGGTGCGCCACTTTTCGTTTTGTGTACCCTTGGCAGAAAGTGTAATCGAGAGGTAGTCGGTCTGGGCGTCCTTTCCCATGGCGTGATGGTTCAGACAAGCTATCGCTGCATCACACACGGCATTGTTCTGCTCCGCCTGTTCCTTGCTCGGTTTTGATGTGGTATTGCGATAAGCCTGTATCCACTTTTGGGCTTTCGACCCATAATAATTGGAAGTAGTCCAGCTACCTGTTTTTTCATCTATCCAAAAAGCACCGTCAGCAGCATGGCCAGCCGATAAGACAGCAGCGTCTCTTTGGGAGGCTATGCCATAAACAATAGAACCACCGTTGCTTGACACCTTCAGTTCGTCACTGATGGTTGAGGTGGATAATCTTTGAGGGGAAGTCGTGTATTTGGCATCGTCAACACAAAAAACAGGGCGTAAGGTTTTCCTGTCTAACCATCTTGTGCTGATGATATTATGATAAGTGGGTGTAGTCCCAGTGACGATGGTAGCGATAGCCGAAGCTCGATCTACGGACTCAAAGGGATAATTGGCAGCTTCGTAAACGCAGCCTTTACTTAATAGTTTCTTAAACCCATTTGGCGAGTATAGCGGTGAATAATGCTCAATGTAGTCATTGCGTAGCTGGTCAATCGTAATGTTGACAACCAAACGAGGCGCAACTTGCAAGGTCTGAGCCTGTGTCGTTGCTCCCGTAAGGGTAGCCATGATGATTGCGGAGAGACATTTGTTCATCTATTCTTGATTTTACGGGTGTATATGTACAGCCAACAATATCTACATAGCAAAGATAATGCCACAAGTGTCATGCCTTCCGCATAATGTTGGAAAAACGAAAGTAGAAGGAAAGCGCACAAGAGTATGCTCCAAAATTTGGTATAATCGTGCAAGTGTCCATTTCTCAACGCCTTAATGGAAGGGTAAAGAAAGAAAAGGTGGAGAGGACAGAGTAGGAGTATCTGAAAATTAAGTTGCACAGTGGGATGCTGAGAGAAAACCATTGCCAATAGTATAACACCAGCTATCCCAGAAAGGAGCATGACGATAAGGTCGTACTGCCATAGGATACGTTTGAACTTCCATTCGGCAAAGCAAACAATCAATGTTGCAACGCACCATAAAACAGCGCAATGAAGCGGGGTGATAGGAGCTCTCGGCTCATGTTTTTCTACTGGTGGAACGAGATAGCATGTACTGTCTACCAAGCTGCGGCGATGCCCTTGATGGTCGATGACAATGGCTTCAGCAAAATCTGCACGAAGACTATCTGGCAAAAATTGCTGTTGCTCGTTGGTTGTTGCTGCATCGGCATGTACGCCAAGCAATAAGTCATTGCCAAAACGTGCCCAGCAATGCGACTGATTCCACTGGTGAATCATTTCCCGATAGGATATTTTTTGCGACTGATTCGCTGGATAGAGAACATGTCCATCGATATGATTGATGAGCATGTCTCTTGCACGAGTGGTACAATTGTCGTAGAAATAATTGTAGCGATACACTCTGTTTTCTGGTCGGTAGTTGACGTCAATGGCTTGAGTGATAGCCCATTTCTCTTCACGTGTCAGGTTCAAGACCTGTTCCTTTACCCAACTGCCCCGCTGAGAATAGGTAGATATGAACGTTGCAAAATCTTCTATCCCCATTTCATAGTCGGTCAGTCCGAACACGAAACGAAGGATGAAATAACTTTTTTGAAAGGAGAAGATGCCGTAATTGATAGCGATGTCCTGTTGACGCGCCAAGTCGTGGTAACGTATGGCGGTGTGTCCATAGTAGGAATAGACTTGGTTGCCGGGTCCACAAGTGAGCAAACTGATACGTACAGAGTCCATACTTTTGAGCATTGTGCTATCAGCTTGAGCAAAAGTGGGCATCGTTGTCATCAACAGCAAAATCGCTATAAAGACAATCCTTAAATGTGTAGTAAAACGTTTCACGATGCAAATTTAAGTGTTATTTCCCACTTAAAGTGTGTTTAATTCGAAAATTTTCGATATTTTTGCATCCAAATCTGAAATAAAAATAGAATGAAAAAGATATTTGGTGCCTTTTTATGGGCGTCTATTTCTATATCTGCTTTTGCACAGAGTGGTACAAACTCTCCTTACAGCCAGTATGGATTTGGCGTATTGTCTGATCAGACCAGTGGTTTTAATAGGGGGATGAATGGCTTGGGTTATGGCTTTCGGGAAAATAATCAGGTGAATTTTATCAATCCTGCTTCTTATTCTGCCCTCGATTCACTTACCTTTATCTTTGATGCTGGACTTTCTGGGCAGCTTACTCATTTTGAGGAAGGTAATCGCAAACTGAACGCAAAGAATGCAGATTTAGAATATGTGGTAGCTGGCTTAAGACTGGCAAAGCATTTAGGGTTGAGTTTTGGTTTGGTACCATTTACTAATATCGGATACAACTACTCCAACACTGCAACCATTCATATTGATGAAAATTATACCAAGACAACCACTACCAACGCTTATCTTGGTAAAGGGGGATTGCATCAGGTGTACTTAGGGGCAGGCTGGGAGCCGTTCAAGGGCTTTTCATTGGGGGTTAATGTCTCTTACCTTTGGGGAAAATATGACCGCTCAATCGTGAACAGCTATAGCGATATGTCTATCAATACGATTTCAAAATATTATTCAGCTTCTGTACACAATTATAAATTAGATGTAGGATTGCAATATACGGCACGGTTGTCGAGACAAGATCAGGTGACCTTGGGCGCAATTTACTCTTTGGGGCATCGTCTGAATGCCGATCCGTCGTTAAGCATTATTTCTCAAAATCCACAGACAGGCATTAGAGACACGACTCTATTTACGGTGAACAATGGTTTAGAGTTGCCTTCTGCCATTGGAGGAGGATTGGGCTGGAACCACCGCAATCAGTTAAAGATAGGTGCGGATTACTTGTTACAGCAGTGGTCAAAAACATCATATCCAAACTATACGATGGCGAACGGTACTCCGCAATATGTACTCACGCAAGGCATGTTCAAAGATAGACATAAATTTACCTTCGGTGGTGAGTTTTGCCAAGATGCCAACAGTCGCCATTTCTTTCAGCGGATGCATTATCGAATAGGTGCTTCCTATGCCACTCCTTACCTGAAAATCAACGGACAAGATGGTCCCAGTGAAATTAGTGTGAGTGCAGGTTTCGGTATTCCGATTGTCAACAGCTGGAACAATCGTTCTATGTTGAATATCTCCGCACAATGGGTAAGGCAGGATGCAAAAGACTTTATCAAAGAAAATACGTTCCGAATCAACATCGGTTTGACGTTCAATGAGCGTTGGTTTGCTAAATGGAAGGTTCAATAATCCTCCCAAGAGGACAGGAAAAGGGCGTATGAAGAGTAAGTCAATCGTTTTTGTCATCGTACTGATGCAAATCTTGGGCTTTGTTTCTTGTGAAAAGCAAACCGAACACATTGCCCCTGCCATATACGATCGTGACTCTGTACCAACGATGACTACCTACGGCGTAAATCAATTGATATCCGATTCGGGTGTTATTAAATATCGAATTGTTACCGAACGGTGGGAGGTTTATCAAAACACGACACCGCAAAAGTTTGTGTTTCGGAAAGGTGCATTCTTGGAACAGTTTGATGAAAGCTTTCATGTGCAGTCTTTTATCCAATGCGATACCGCATATTATAATATTGATGCCCAACTTTGGGAATTGAGAGGAAGGGTCAGAATATTGACTAAAGATGGACTGAAGTTCTCGAGTGAGGAACTGTTTTTGGATCGTCGAGCACATGAGATGTACTCACATCGTTTCTCCAAATTGGTTACGCCAGAGCGCACACTTCAGGGTTCTTACTTCAAAAGTGATGAGCGGATGACGAAATACATCGTTACAAATAGTCGTGGCTCCTTTGAAAAATCAGATTTCACAGGAGAGACAGATACCACGTCTGCGCCTACAGACAGCACAAACGTCTTCTTGCGACCACAAGCATCACCACGACCGAAGTTGCCCACGACACCTTAGTATTGATAACAATGAATGAACAAGTAGATATCTCTTTGATTATTTTTATTCTGATAACGATGGTTCTCTCAGCCTTTTTTTCGGGAATGGAGATTGCTTTCGTTTCAAGCAACCGCATGTTGGTGCAGATGGATAAGGAAAAGAATGGATTTTCGCAACGCTTCCTTACCTTATTTTATAGCAACCCAAATGCTTTTGTTAGCACGATGTTGGTTGGGAACAACATTGTGCTGGTGATTTATGGTATTTTGATAGCGCGGCTTTTAGACAATACGATATTTGTAGGAATGAATCCTGCCTTTACTGTGCCAGCGGATACAATATTATCCACGCTCATTATCTTGTTTACGGGTGAGTTTGTACCAAAGACGCTGTTCAACAGTAATCCCAATCGACTGCTGAAATTATTTGCTTTTCCTGCCTATTTGTTTTATGTTATCTTGTGGCCGATAAGTCGATTTGCCACTTTCTTGGCACGCATCATTCTTGGTTTGTTGGGTGTTAGTATCCCTAAGGATGCCGTTGCTGCAGGATTTTCGAAGGTTGATTTAGATTATTTGGTTCAATCAAGTATTGAAAATGCTCAAAGTGAAGATGATATAGAAAATGAAATCAAGATTTTTCACAATGCACTTGATTTCCCCGATACCAAGGTTAGGGATTGTATGATTCCACGAACAGAAATCAATGCCGTCGACATGAATCAATGTTCCTTAGACGAATTACGTCAAAAATTCATGGATAGTGGCAACTCGAAGATTATTGTTTATCAAGAGGATATTGATCATATACAGGGATACATTCATAGTTCTGAAATGTTCAAGCACTCTTCTACATGGCAGGAGGGTATTCGGACGATGCCTTTTGTCCCAGAGACGATGCCAGCGCAGAAGCTCATGCGCATACTGTTAACGCAGAAAAAAAGCTTGGCGATTGTCGTTGATGAGTTTGGTGGAACGAGTGGTTTGGTTTCTTTGGAAGATATTGTAGAAGAAATATTTGGAGAGATAGAAGACGAACATGACAGCCTTAAATACGTAGCGAAACAAACAGGCGATAAGGAGTTCCTATTATCAGCCCGCTTAGAAATTGATAAGGTGAATGAAATGTTTGAATTAGATTTACCAGAAAGTGATGACTATATGACGATAGGAGGCCTGATTTTGAATGAATATCGCAGCTTTCCCAAATTGAACGAAATCATCGAAATAGGTAAATATAAATTCAAGATACTGAAGAGCACATCGTCTAAAATCGAGTTAGTACAGCTGAATATTATGTCTAATTGAGCTGTTGTGACAGTTGGAAACTTAAAATTTCAATAAAATATTCAGTCGTTTGCTAAGAATTTAGTATTTTTGTACGCATTTGAAGGCATAAGCACCAGAACGAAGTACGATGCGGTAGGTGTGATAAGCGTTTGAAGGTTCATTGAAAGAATATAAAAATAAAATAAATATTAAAATAAAAAATGGCAGCATTAGGAAAAATTCGTAAGAGAGGTATGATTCTGATAAGCATCATTGGATTAGGCCTTTTTGCTTTTATTGCAGAAGAGGGATTCCGATCATGTGAAGCTTCTCGTAATGATCAGCGTCAGCAAGTAGGTAAAGTGTTGGGAGAGAAAGTGAATGTCCAAGACTTCCAAAAACTCATGGATGAATACACCGAAGTGATCAAAATGCAACAAGGTGTTGATAATCTCAATGAGATGCAGATGAATCAAGTTAAGGACATGGTTTGGCAGACCTATATTCAGACAAAAGTTGTGGAGGATGAAGCCAAAAAGATTGGATTGACAGTGACAGATGCTGAACTTCAAAACATTTTAGCTGAAGGAACCAACCCCATGTTGTTGCAAACTCCATTCGTTAATCGACAAACAGGACGGTTTGATGTCAATTCGTTGAAGAAGTTTATTGCTGATTATAAAACGCAACAAACTGCCAATCCACAGATGGCAGCACAGTACCAAACTCTTTATAAATACTGGACTTTTATTGAACGTACACTCCGTCAGCAAATTTTAGCACAGAAATATCAGAGTTTATTGGCTGGATGTATTTTGTCGAATCCAGTGGAAGCCAAACTTTCTTATAAAGAGGAGAACGAAGAAAGTTCGATTCAGCTCGCTACTTTTGCTTATTCCACCATTGATGACAGTAAGATAAAGGTTCAAGATGCTGACCTAAAGGCTAAATATGACGAACTGAAAGAACGCTTTAAGCAAAATGTTGAAAGCCGCGATATCAAATATGTAACTGTTCGTGTTGAGCCTTCTCCAGCAGACCGTGCCGAATTGCAGCAGACTTTCAAGAAATATACAACAGATTTAGCAGCAGCTTCAGAACCCGCAAACGTTGTTCGCAAGAGTACTTCTTTGGTGAATTATCTTGGAATCCCTGTTGCTAAGACAGCCTATCCTAATGATATTGCTGATAAGTTAGACTCCATGGCAGTTGGACAGACTTATGGACCTTTTGAAACAAAGATGGACAATTCGATGAATGTTGTCAAACTTATATCCAAGCAATTGCTGCCTGATTCTGTTCAATATCGACAAATTCAGGTAATAGGTAAAACTCCAGCAGAGGCTCAGAAACGAGCTGATTCCATTTACACAGCATTGAATGCTGGTGCTGCTTTTGAGACTATTGCCAAAAAATATGGTCAGAGTGGTGAAAAGGTATGGATGACAACTGCACAATATCAGAATGCTCCTTCATTGGATGCAGATACCAAGACTTATATTGGTACGTTGAATAATTCAGGTGTCAATGAATTAAAGAATGTTAAGATAGGACAAGGTAACCTCATTGTTCAAGTCGTAGATCGCAGAGCGATGATTAACAAGTACACGGCAGCTGTGATAAAGAAGTCGATTGATTTCTCAAAGGATACCTATTCTAAGGCTTATAACAAATTTAGCTCCTTCGTAAGTGCTAACCAAACCCCAGAGTCAATCCAAAAGAATGCAAAGTCAAGTGGGTACACGGTACAGGATGCGAAGGATATTACTACTTCAACACACACGCTTGTGGGAATTAATGCAACTCGTGAGGCAATGAAATGGCTCTTTGATGCAAAAGAAGGTGAAATCTCCCCAATGTACGAGTGTGGTAATAACGACCAGTTATTATTGGTAGTATTGGATAAGATTCATCCAAAGGGCTATCGTTCTTATGACGATCCTCAGGTAAAAGAATTTTTGAAAGCTGAAGTACTTCGTGACAAGAAGGCTGAACAGCTCATGGCAAAGGCTAAAGATGTAAAGAACATTGCTGCCGCACAAGCCAAAGGCGCAAAGGTTGATGCCGTTAATCAAATTACTTTCGCAGCTCCTGTCTTTGTGATGAGCGTTGGAGCAAGCGAACCTGCTTTGAGTGGAGCTGTGGCTGCAACTGCTAAAGGTAAATTCTCTTCGAGACCAGTAAAAGGTAATGCAGGTGTTTATGTATTCGAAGTAACAGGTCGCACAATGCGTCCAGGCAAGTTTGACGCTAAGACAGAAGAGCAGAAGACACGTCAGAAAGCTTTACAATACGCTGGCAACTTTATGAATGAGTTGATATTGAAAGCTAATATTGAGGACAATAGATATCTATTCTTTTAGTTAGATTTCGTATGCTGGGCTACAAATGCAAGTCCAGCATATACTCATTTAATATAAAAGGGGAGGGTGCATCATAGTCGTATTTATGGTGCACTCTCTCATTTTTTATGATGAGTCATGGTTATTCTGAATTAGCTCCAGCTTTTTCCTCATTGGTTTCAAAAGTGATTTAATGACAGCACCACTTCAATATGCGCAGACTGTGTAGGAATATTTTGCTCCCATTATTATAATAAAATAGGTGTAATTTTCGTTTTCCTATAAACCGTTTACTTATGAAAAAGTTTTTAGTAACCTTTGTCTTGTTATTAAGTGTTTTGTTCGGCTGGGCACAAGGCACTGTTGGCACGTGGTCACTGATTCCGAAGGTTGGAGTGAACTTCGCAAACATCAGTGGTTCTGATGTAACTGAGCTGGATAATCCAGCGAAAGGTTTTGAAGGCTCATCTGGTTTAAAATCCAAATACCTTGAAGGACTCATCATTGGTTTAGACGTTCAAAATCAGATAACAGAACGAGTTGCTGCTTCTGCTGGCTTATTTTATAGTAGACAGGGCATGGATTTTCCAGAGTTCGAGAGCATAGATGATAAAAATGTTCATCATGCATTTAACGGATTTCAATGGAAATTCCATTATTTGCAGTTGCCAGTGATGCTGCATGATTATGTTCTAAGTGGTCTTTCTTTCAATGCAGGTCTACAAATTGGTTATCTGCTGTCTGCCAAAGGCTTTTCGTCTCAATCGCGTTTCTACACGGACAAGGAAGGTAAAACGCATTATGAAAAGGATGAAGAAGGAAATTTGCTATATGACTACAAGAGCAAATACGATATGACGGACAACATGAAGCGCATAGATGTTTCCATTCCTGTGGGTATTTCGTACGAATATGGGAATGTGCTGTTGGACGCAAGGTATAACATCGGCTTGCTGAAAATCAATAAAGATGAGTACAGTACTTTTAAGAACAAGGTATTTTCCTTTACTGTTGGCTACATTTTCGACCTATGATGAGGCGATGAGGAGAAGTCACGGATTATATCAACTTGAATTATAAATCTAAACAAATGAATTACAAAGACGACAAACGTATTATTATGACCCTCGATGCTGGTGGAACAAACTTTGTTTTTTCGGCGATGCAGGGCGGTGAACAGATGATAGAACCTTTTGCATTGCCATCAATGGCAAACGATTTGAATGCCTGTTTAGGTCAGTTAGTCAAAGGGTTTGAGAAAATACAACGCCTTATTCCTATGGATGCTTCGGCTATTAGCTTTGCTTTCCCTGGTCCTGCCGACTATGAGAACGGCATTATAGGCGATTTGCCCAATTTTCCTTCTTTCCGTGGAGGCGTGGCATTGGGTCCGTATTTACAAATACGTTTTGGCATGCCTGTTTTTATCAATAACGATGGAAGCTTATTCGCCTATGGCGAAGCCATGGCAGGAGCATTGCCTTTGGTCAACAATCGACTGGAAGAAGCGGGCAGTCCAAAGCGGTTTAACCCAAATCGGTCATTAGGATTTCTCTGTGTCGTACGGCAAAGAGAAATCCTTTAATTTTTTCCATATGGAC
>NZ_QFFX01000078.1:0-10000 GCF_023522295.1 Prevotella sp. TCVGH
TATATACAATGCTGTTTTTCTAATGGCGGTCATTAGAAAATGACAAGAAGCTTTTTCTAATGACCGATTTGGGTTTATTAGATAAAAAGACATAGACCTTATTATATTAAGAAAGGAAACAGAGGGGTTAGCGGCTCGTATCGCAACCCCTCTGTTGTTGTATTGAAGCAATCGCAACCCCGTAGGTATCACCGCAAATCCTATTAACCCAGAAAATCACCCTTGCTTTCTCCCCATAAAAACGTCTTGAAAAACAGCGGGTGGTTGGGCATGTAGCGTGAGGAGTTGCCCCGAAATGGGATGCACAAAGGTAATAGAAGTGGCATGCAGGTAAAGTCGATTGGCATGATGACCATAGAGTGGGTCGCCCAATATAGGACAGTTGAGCCCTTCTGCATGTGCACAGTGCATGCGTAACTGGTGCGTCCTGCCTGTCTCGGGAAACAAAGCTATCCAAGTTTTACCGTGTCGTACATTTAACACACGATAGGAAGTCACAGCCTTTTTGCCATGCTCCCAATCGACTACCTGCCGCGGACGGTCAAAGGGGTCAGGACGAAGGGGCAGCGTAACAACGCCATTCCGCTGAGATAACGCTCCTTCCAAGATGGCAATATATTCCTTTTGTACATGATGTGTCCTGAATTGGCGTTGCAGATGACGGTAAACCACACTGTTTTTTGCCAATATCAGCAAACCCGATGTAGCCATATCGAGGCGGTGAACGGAAAACAACTCGACCGATGAGGGTATCTGACTTCGCAAAATGGAGTAGACAGAAGGGCGCTGAAAACGTCCCGGAACAGAAAGAATACCTGCTGGTTTGTCCACAACAATGAGGGCATTGTCTTCATAAACGACATGAAGTTGACTGTGTTGCTCTTCGACAGACTGCTCCGCATCCACCTTCAAACCTTGCAACATAAAAGAAAGAATGGGCAGGCACTTGCCACGACAAGCAGGGTAAAACTGCCCGTGATGACGTACAGAGGTCTTGGGGGAAGCGCCCCACCAAAATTCAGCAATGCAGACAGGCTTCAAATGGTGTAGATAAGCATACTGCAAAAGCTTGGGCGCACAACACTCCCCTGCACCCGCTGGCGGCACACCTTGCGATGTTTGGGCAAAGATGGTAAGGAGGTTACGTTGCTCCCCCTTCGCATTCAACATAAGGAAATGTGAGAAAAGCCAGCGTTGTAAGTCGTCCGATAAGGTTCGGCGTAATGCTTTTGCATCTTCCATTTGTTGCTCGTGTTCGGCTAATAATTGCAGAAGTGGTGTCCTTCCGATGCGCAACCGCTCCTTGAGTCGCTTATATTCTGCTTTCATAAACTGGCTCTCCTTGATGAGGGCAGCTTGTTGTTCGACATTCAAAGTTAGTTTTCTACGCTGTTGGTCACGCCTCTTTTTGGCCACTTTCATTTCTTCTTGAAACAATGTCAGTTGGGCAGCTGCCTGTTGGTCATATTCTTTTAACTTCGTTTTCAACGTTTGGTAGTCCTCATCAACCTCTAAACATTTAACCCTTGCATTGATTTGAGTAATGAAAGCCTCTTGTTTCTTAAAATATCCCTGTGGCTCAAGATAGTCAAACACCGCAGGCACAAATCCATGCCAGTTGCTACGCCCCCCGATTTGCCCCGAGTAAGCAGCTAAATAGCCCAATGAATGTTGGGCATCTTCCACTACCAAAACGCCAAACATCTTTCCTAATGCAATCTCTTCCTGCCATGCCGGTTGCGATGCCACATAACACTGCAACTGCTCCGCTGCCAAAAGAGCGAGTGGATGCGGACGATAATTGAAGGGATTGTTCAATTGCTGGGGGTGCTCCACATCGGTGCTGAGTGGATGAAAGCAATGAGCTTCAAAACCTTTGTCTACGGAGTTTTCACGTTGAATCATGGAAGTGTGCATAAAAGGAGGTTGATCAAAAGCCATGAGTGTGAACCAAAACAAACTCAAAGTAACGGCTGAAATTTCCTAACCCACTACAAAAGTACGGACTTTATACGAGATACCACCGCATCCGACGGTCATTTCTTTGAGCATGCTTTTGCTCCTACGGAGCGCAGACCCAATCACACGCTTACCCAGAGCGTTGCTCTGGGCTGAGTGCTTTTGGGCTTTCAGCCCGTTAATCACGCAATCAATACTCACGTAGTTCAACACCGAGAGGTCGTAAACCTTTTAATTACATTGGGTAATGCAACGACGAAGGCAAGCGACATCCTGCTTTCGCTGCATCACAACTACACCTCCAGTCCCTACACTCCTCAAAAGTGTACCTATACAGTTGCCTTCTTCATCAGAACGCTTGTGTTCATCGCTTACCCCTTTCGCTTCACTGATTTCACTTGTCCTACCAACAACTACTCTCTCAATGAAAGAGCTACACCTTTTCATCTTGCTGTTTTTTGCTAAAGGCAGGAGTTGTTTTTGTCCTGTTATTTTACCAAAAAACGGTCATCTAAAATCTGCGAAATAGAAAAAATGAATAGGCAAACGACATGCAAAAATGGGCTGATTTTAACAAATAAAACGTCGATTGAAGCTAAAACATTGAGTTTACGCTCTTGGAAACATGTATTAGCGGTGTTATTCACATGCTTCAACGGCATTAAAGCATGCAAATAGCAGGCTTATCTCAATGCTTTAACCGCAAAAAACTGGTAAAAATGGGAATGAAAAAACGACTCTAAATCGTAACCATCTCAACAACAACAAATTATGAACATCGCTCATAACTCGCGTATTTGCGACCAACTTTGCCGTTGGATGATTTCACGCGAGTTTTGAGAGGCACTTTGTAAAGAAAATTCAGTATTAATTATTCTCTCATGCGGCACATCATCAGGTTTACAAACGCTGCTAAGTTGGTGTTTTTTGATATAAAAATCTCGCTCTTCAATGAAAGATTGGTATCTCAAAACGAGGTGCAGAAGAAAGCATATAACACTAATCAAAATTTACAATCACAAATATTTTGATAATAGGTTTTCTTCATCTATCTTTGCAAAGCAAAGACTCATCAAAGACAACCCCCTATAAGGAAGTTTAGAAAAACGGAGAACGAAGTCTTGCAAAAACAAATCAATGATCAATGACAGACATGAAAAAAACGGGTTTAAAGAATCCTTTTAGCGCAAATGAGCTAAAAGATTATGTATTCATCACCATCGCGATGATGTTTTACTGTATCGGGTGGACAATTTTCTTGTTACCTAATGACATTGCAACAGGTGGCGTACCGGGTATTTCTTCAGTATTATACTGGGGATTAGGAATACCAGTACAATATAGTTATTTTGCTGTGAATGCCATCCTTATTATTTTTGCTTTACGCATATTGGGACTGCGTTTTTGTATCAAAACGATTTATGGCATCATTATCTTGACAGCCCTTACTTCACTGGTGCAAACGTATATGAAAGACGTCTCCTTATTGAGCGACCAACCTTTTATGGCAAGTGTCATCGGAGCCGTATTCTGCGGATCGGGAGTTGGCTTAGGATTATCAGCCAATGGTAGTACTGGAGGAACAGATATTGTGGCTGCCATCGTGAACAAATATCGCGACATCTCATTGGGACGCGTTATCTTACTTTGTGATGTAGTGATTATCTCTTCCAGTTTCTTGGCATTACACGATTGGGAGAAAGTGATTTACGGATATGTTGTGTTGTTCATCACCTCGTTTTGTGTAGACCAAGTGGTGAACAGTATGCGCAGGTCGGTACAGTTCTTTATTATCTCTGACAAATATGAAGAGATAGGTCGACAAATCAATGAAAATCCACACCGTGGGTGTACTGTCATCAATGCACAAGGATTCTTTTCGGGTAAAAACATGAAAATGCTGTTTGTATTGGCAAAGAAGTCAGAATCAAACAAGATATTTTATCTCATCAACGAAATCGACCCCGCAGCATTTGTATCTCAGAGTGCCGTTATTGGTGTTTATGGGGAGGGCTTCGACCGGTTCAAAGTGAAACACAAAAAAACAAACCACCACAAGGGCATCGAACCAACAGCAGTAGACGTAAACCCCACGCCAATCGAAGAAGTGAACGGATAACCATGGTGGGGACGACCGTCGCTATAAAATGGTACGATGAAGATTTAGAAAAAGAAGTAATGAAATAAATACAATTTTTATTGCAATGCAAGGATAAAAATAGTATCTTTGTGGTGAAGTGCTTCCTGCTAACGTTATCAACACCGAAAAATAGGAACACAAGCGTAGAGACGCATAAAATACAAAAACGTTTACCATTATACAAAAACATTATGAAGAAGAAATTTATTTGTACCGTCTGTGGTTATATCCACGAAGGAAAAGAAGCACCAAAAGAGTGCCCAGTATGTCACGCTAAAGCAGGAAAGTTTAAAGCTTTTGACCCGAAAGCAATAAAGGGAACAAAGACCGAAGAGAATCTCATGGCTGCATTTGCAGGCGAGAGTCAAGCTCACACCAAGTACCTCTACTTTGCTTCTAAGGCAAAGAAAGAAGGCTATGAGCAATTGGCTGCTATCTTTGAGGAAACGGCACACAACGAGAAAGAACATGCCAAAATATGGTTCAAGTTCTTGCACGGTGGTGATATCCCTACCACAACAGATAACATCAAAGAAGCTGCCGACGGTGAAAACTATGAGTGGACAGACATGTATGCGAACATGGCGAAGGTAGCCGATGAAGAAGGATTCCCAGAGATAGCAGTAAAGTTCCGTGCTGTTGCTGCCGTTGAAAAGCACCACGAAGAGCGTTATCGCAAGATGTTGAAGAACATCGAAGATAAGATTGTCTTCTCACGCGATGGTAGCTGCGTTTGGCAGTGCCGCAACTGTGGACACATCGTTGTCGGTAAGAAAGCTCCTGAGGTATGTCCAGTTTGTGACCATCCACAGAGCTACTTCCAGATTGAACCAGACAATCTGTAAGTCGACAGACATAAGACAAACGTCAACGAGAGATACTGCTTTTTAAGTATCTCTCGTTTCTTTTGTTGCGTACGCATATGGTGAACGGAACAAATGATCAAAGCTAACCAAAAGAAAGATATCTGCGAGAAAACATGACAGAGGACAATTCATGAGAGAAGAAATCAAGCAGATAATGCAGACATCATCGTAAAAGGGTGCATCATAATAATGAATTACGATGCACCCTTTTTATATAAATAAGTAATCTATCAAATTTACTTCAATTTGCAGTAGCCATATTTAGCCGAGCAGCAAAGCTCTTCCTCGATGCGGATGAGCTGGTTGTACTTCGCAATACGGTCGGTACGGCTCATAGAACCTGTCTTAATCTGACCAGAGTTAGTAGCAACGGCAATATCAGCAATCGTTGTGTCCTCGGTCTCTCCTGAACGGTGAGAAGTAACGGTGGTGTAACCAGCACGGTGAGCCATTTCAATAGCCTCCAATGTTTCGGTCAACGAACCAATCTGGTTTACCTTGATCAAGATAGAGTTAGCAGCACCCATCTTGATACCCTTCTCCAAGAACTTCGTGTTGGTTACAAACAAGTCGTCACCAACCAACTGACAACGGTCGCCAATCTTCTCGGTCAGCTTCACCCAGTTGTCCCAGTCGTTCTCATCCAAACCGTCCTCGATAGAGTCGATAGGATATTTTGTAATCAGTTCTTCCAAGTATGCAATCTGCTCATCAGCGGTCAGCTTCTTACCATTAGGATCCTTTGGCATGCCACTCTTCAACTGACGATAGTCGTAGAACCACTCACCGTTCTCCTGAACAGCAAACTCCGAAGCAGCGCAGTCCATGGCAATCTTCACATCCTTGCCTGGCTCATAACCTGCATCCTTAATAGCCTGAATGATAGAATCCAAGGCATCTTCAATACCATCGAACTTAGGAGCGAAACCACCCTCATCACCTACAGCGGTAGACAAGCCGCGCTTCTTCAACAGCTTTGCCAAAGCGTGGAATACTTCTGCACCCATACGAATGCCTTCTTTGATAGAAGGAGCACCCACAGGGCGAATCATAAACTCTTGGAAAGCAATAGGAGCATCTGAGTGTGCACCACCGTTGATGATGTTCATCAT
Organism: Prevotella sp. TCVGH; assembly: GCF_023522295.1. NCBI lineage: Bacteria > Pseudomonadati > Bacteroidota > Bacteroidia > Bacteroidales > Prevotellaceae > Prevotella > Prevotella sp. TCVGH. The sequence goes on from NZ_QFFX01000078.1 coordinate 6,078, forward strand.
TGGAACGGGCAACGTATAAGTGTTCACACCACCGATATAACGATATAGTGGCAAGTGAAGAGCTTTGGCTGCCGTGTGTGCAACTGCCAAGCTAACACCCAAGATAGCGTTAGCACCCAACTTGCTCTTGGTAGGAGTACCATCCAAGTCAAGCATCTTATAGTCTATCTTGCGCTGTTCTAACACGCAGCAACCTTTCAATGCTGGAGCAATGATGTTGTTAACATTCTCTACGGCTTTTAATACACCTTTGCCACCATAGCGAGCTTTGTCGCCATCGCGCAACTCCAAGGCTTCGTTTTCACCCGTAGATGCACCAGATGGTACGCTGGCACGACCCATCACACCATTTTCCAATGTTACCTCAACCTCTACTGTAGGATTACCACGAGAGTCAATAATCTCTCTTGCGTGAACTTTTTCAATTACCATAATTAATTATTTATTTTGAATGAATAATATCTCTGAATTCATTGCAAAGATAACGATAATTAAGGAATTCACCAATACAGAGATATGAAATAATGTGAAATAATGAACTTTGAACGGATCTTTCGTTAAGTGCAATGTTGTTGAAACAAAGAACATGATTGTTATTGAACAACGAATGAAAGCAAAAAATAACTAAAACGTGCGCTTCCCCTACAAGATATTGTCTCGCAGATTTCGCAAATGGCGCAGATATGATTAGACAGCAGCAGAATTTGCGAGGGCATTGGACTGAGAAACAACGCATGCGAGAATATTTTGCTGAAAGAAACAATATCTGCGAGAAAATGTAAAGCAATATCTGCGAGAAATTGTAAAGCATCTAAGACAAATAACACAAAAATACATAGAACTTTGAACGGGGTAACAACAAAGACAACAAATAAATACAAAAAAACCGCTAATCATTTTGCGGTATCAATATAATTTGCCACCTTTGCAGGAACTAAATCTAAACGAATAAAACATTATGGAAGAAGGTTTACGAGTGAAAGAACTCGAAAATGTAGTAGTCCGCTTTTCCGGTGACTCCGGTGACGGAATGCAACTGGCAGGTAACATCTTCTCTACAGTATCGGCAACAGTGGGCAATCAAATCTCCACATTCCCCGATTATCCTGCAGACATTAGAGCTCCGCAAGGTTCGTTAACTGGTGTGAGTGGTTACCAAGTCAATGTAGGAGAGAACGTTCACACCCCTGGAGACAAGTGTGATGTATTAGTTGCCATGAATGCCGCAGCCCTGAAAACACAGCGACAATTTGCCAAACCAACAGCAACGTATATTATTGATACGGACAACTTTAAGCCTTTTGACTTACAAAAGGCAAAGTTTGCTACACCCGACTACTTAAAAGAATTGGGTATTGATGCAGACAGCGTGATAGCATGCCCTTTGACAACGCTGGTAAAAGCATGCTTAAAGGATTCGGGCATGGACAACAAGTCGATTCTCAAGTGCCGAAACATGTTTGCATTGGGTATGGTATGCTGGTTGTTCGACCGCGACTTGCAACTCGTGAACAACTTTTTACAGCAGAAATTCCACAAGAAACCGGCTGTCTTAGAAGCCAACATCAAAGTGGTAAGAGCAGGATATGACTACGGAGCCAATACCCATGCGAGTGTGCCCAACACCTATCGTATTGAGACTCGTAACAAAGTGCCAGGCCGCTATATGGACATTACGGGAAATAAAGCTACCGCTTACGGTCTTATGGCTGCCACAGAGAAGGCAGGTGTGAAACTCTTTTTGGGTTCTTATCCTATTACACCTGCATCCGACATATTGCACGAATTGGCTAAACACAAGTCGATGGGCGTCATCACGATGCAGTGCGAGGACGAAATCTCGGGCTGTGCAACATCCATCGGAGCCTCGTTTGCAGGAGCATTGGGCGTTACTTCCACCTCTGGTCCTGGTATCTGTCTGAAATCAGAAGCCATGAACTTGGCGGTGATGGACGAACTTCCATTGGTAATTATTGATGTTCAGCGTGGTGGTCCCTCAACAGGACTCCCTACAAAGACCGAACAAACCGACCTGTTGCAAGTGCTTTATGGTCGCAATGGTGAATCACCAATGCCTGTCATCACGCCAACAAGTCCCACCAACTGCTTCCATGCAGCCTACATGGCTTGTAAGATAGCATTGGAACACGTCACACCTGTGGTGGTTTTGAGCGATGCATACATTGCCAATGGCTCATCTGCATGGCCTATCCCACAAATGGATAAGCTGCCAGCAATCACTCCCCACCGTGTTACTCCCGAACAAAAAGGAAACTATACCCCTTATCAACGCGACCCAGAAACCTTGGTTCGCTACTGGGCTACCCCTGGAATGGAGGGTTACGAACACATTTTAGGAGGATTGGAAAAGGACTCGGAAACAGGACAAATCTCGAATAATCCCTCTAACCACCAACAAATGGTGAACAACAGAGCCGAAAAAGTGGCTCGCATCCCTGTGCCAGAGCTGAAAGTATTGGGCGAGGCAGACGATGCCGACTTATTGGTTGTAGGCTTTGGTGGCACCTTTGGACACCTATACACTGCCGTTGAAGAACTGGTGAAAAGTGGCAAGAAGGTGGCTTTGGCACACTTTGAATTTATCAATCCTCTGCCTGCCAACACCGAAGAAGTACTGAAACGCTACCCAAAGGTAGTAGTGGCAGAACAGAACATGGGACAGTTTGCCAGCTATCTACGTACCAAGATAGACGGTTTTGTGCCTTATCAATTTAACCAAGTAAAGGGTCAGCCCTTCGTAGTGGCTGAACTCATCAACGCATTTGAACAAATTTTGGAGGGAAAAGCATGACAGCGTTTACAGCAAATCAATATAAAATAGGACAACCTCGCTGGTGTCCTGGTTGTGGCGACCATTTCTTTTTAGCCAACTTACACAAGGCAATGGCAGAAATTGGCGTTCCACCCCATGAAATCGCCGTAATATCGGGTATTGGCTGCTCCAGTCGTCTACCTTATTATATGAATACGTATGCCATGCAAACCATTCATGGTAGGGCGGCATCGATAGCATCGGGAGCAAAGGTAGTAAATCCAGACTTAACCATCTGGCAGATTAGTGGTGACGGTGATGGTCTTGCCATTGGTGGCAACCACTTTATCCATGCCTTGCGCCGTAACATCAATATCAACATGGTGTTGTTAAACAACCGCATCTATGGTCTTACGAAAGGACAATATTCGCCAACATCGCCTCGTGGCTTTGTCTCTAAATCGTCTCCTTACGGTACGGTAGAAGATCCGTTCCAGCCTGCCGAGCTTTGTTTTGGCGCACGTGGACGCTTCTTTGCTCGTGCTGTAGCCAACGATGGTCCAAGTGTGATAGCCGTTCTACAAGCTGCCTATCACCACAAAGGGGCTGCACTGTGCGAGATACTGCAAAACTGTGTCATCTTTAACAACGGTGCTTACGACCCGATTTACACTCGCGACGGCAGAAAACAGAATGCTATCTACGTAGAACATGGCAAGCCTTTGCTCTTCGGTGAGAACAATGAATACGGACTCATGCAAGAGGGATTCGGACTGAAGGTGGTGAAACTGGGCGAAAATGGCATTACCGAAAAAGATATTTTGGTACATAATGCGCACGAAGAGGATAGCACGCTGCACGCAAAGTTAGCCATGATGGACAACGAACATGGTTTCCCTGTTGCCTTGGGCGTGATTCGTGATGTGGAAGCACCTACCTATGATGATATGGTGAACAAACAGATAGAAGAGGTAAAGGAAAAGAAAGCTTATCATAACTTTACCGAACTGTTAGAAACAAACGATATCTGGGAAGTGAAATAACATCCACCTTTCTGCATTATCGCAAAAAGATAAATAGGGTCTGCTGAATTATTATCTCTTCACAGACAGAGGGTAGCAGACGTAGACCCTCATAGTGACGATAATGA
>NZ_QFFX01000079.1:0-9886 GCF_023522295.1 Prevotella sp. TCVGH
CGCAGAAGATTCCATGCACATTTTTGTCACATAAAAGAAAACGACTCTAAATTATGCACATTTTTGTCATATAAGCCGGAATCCTTCACTCGAAATGATGCTATTCAAGCAGTGGTATCACATGGATACGAATGAAACAAAGAATCTAAATAATCCTGTTGCAACTTTCCAACTGACTAATACGTTTGATACAAAGTGGATGACGGCTTCCATAATACTGTCTGGACAAACAGAGGGGAATATGGGAAATAAATATGTTCGTAGAGGATATTTTAATACCGATATATCCTTATATAAGTCTTTTCTGCATGACCGCCTTACACTGCAACTTTATGTAAACGACCTGTTTGGGACTGCTGACGAACATCGCATTTTCTATTCTGGTTCACAGCGGTCAACGTATTACGACGGCTACTCTTCAAGTTCCGTAACACTAACTATACGTTATCGTTTCAATACAACAGCCAGTAAGTATAAAGGTACAGGTGCAGGGCAAGCACAGAAAAACAGAATGTAAGAATAATCTTGACGAGATAGTTATTATATGAGGTATCCAATTGTTTGTCAATCAGATTCAATGTTATGTGGAATTGCTTGTCTACAAATGATATGTAAGTCATTTGGCAAAAATATTCTATAAAGCTATATCATTGCTGTCCGCTAAAAATAGCTAAGCGACAGCATGTCACTCACTGCACAACGCATCTCAAAGATCTCTTTGACAAAACTATATTCCAAAATAACAAAGACTGAAACAGTTCAGGCGAACCTAATTTATTTAATTTTTAACTTGTCCATTTTTAGTGGACATAAATGAAAAAGAAAACGCCTTTAGTTTATTAAATAAATGTAAACAAATCATAATAATAACAAGCTGTATGGTGATTTAGTTATGAAATATTGTGTATCTTGTTCTTTTTGTTTACTTTTCGTCATATTTAGTGGACAAAATGTTTACTAACAATCTAAATTACAAACAATTATTATTGTAAATAAATGAAAAACTTGTTGAAGAATTGTTGTGTTATGTCGGTGGCAGCCCTATTGCTGTTTCCCATGTTTGCCTTTGGTCAACGTACAGTTACCATTAAAGGAAATGTAAAATTCATTGAGAACGATTTCAAAGTAGGTGTGTATCGCTTCTCGGGTACGTTGAAGCAGTTGTTGGCTGAAACCACTGTTGATCCAACTACCCATAATTATACCCTATCTGTGCCAGCTGATAAGATAGGTGAGGCTATGGTTGATTGTGGCGGATGGCAAGCTGTGAATGTCTGGTTGCAGGACGAGGACATGGATATTGATTTTCGTGGAGTAGACACGGCAGCCATTAAAATTAAAAATCCTCCATTCGTATATATAAAAGGTGGTAAAAATAACGAGTTAATGAACTTGTTGAATTTTGACGCTTATCGTAATTATCAGTCAATGATTGTCTATTCACAAAAAACTTATGTTACGAAGTTTGCCGATGAGGAGAACCAGAAATCGTTGACCAATGCGCTTTATGATTTCATGGGTGATGATTATGACGCACGGTGTCGCTATTATGTGGAACACTATGCTGACCGCCCAAGTGTGATGGTGGCTATTGAGCAATTGGATTATGAAAAAGACAAGAAGCTCATTGATGATGCACTGGCACGATTGGCTACCGTATCACCACAAGCCAACGAGTTGGCTGCGCAATTCCACAAAGACAAGGCTGAAGAGAAGATGCGCATTGAGCGTGTCAAGGTTGGTGCACCCATGCCTGCTTTCGAATGCAAATCGCCAAAAGGCAAGACACTTCGCCCTGCAAACTTTAAGGGTAAAGTTCTTGTACTCGACTTCTGGGCCAGCTGGTGTGGACCTTGTCGCCAGGAAATACCTAATCTCAAGAAAATATATGCCGATTTCAAAGATAAAGGTGTTGAGTTTATGAGCGTTTCAATTGATGCAAAGCGTGACGCTTGGGTGAAAGCCATGAGTGAAGAAGGCATGCCTTGGCATCAAGGTTGGGTGTCTGATGGAGGAAAGGAGGTAATGGATCTCTACCAATTCTCTGGCATTCCATTTATCCTTATTATTGATAAAGACGGACGCATTTACAGAAAACATGTTCGTGGTGACGAAATAAGGAAAGGTGTAGAAGATGTGTTAGCTGGTAAAGCTCCAGCAGAAGAGAAAGGCACCAGCATTAGCATGGGTGCCATGTCCATGTAAACATACCTAAAGCCATTCACCCGTGACAGCGGGTGAGTGGTTTTTTGGTTGGACATGTTTGAAGAGATATTGAACGTTTTAGATAGTAGGGTTTAATCCAAAAAGCTTTGATTAAGTAAAAATAGGAAAATTTGAATCATTGATAAGCGATTTAGAACAATAAAAAATAGTTCAAAACAGCAATTGTAAAAATAAACACCTGCTTTTATTTGGTAGAATAGTTTTCAAAACTTATCTTTGCAAACAATTTAATCTATGAAGAACTAACACATGCTCTTTTATAGGTTGTTAGCAATAAAAATGTGGGCGGAGGGCATTCTAAAAAACAATGCCTGTATGTCCGTTCATTTTCATTAAAAAGATTTTAAGTTTTTATTTTATGGCATCTTTGACATTAGCGATTGTTATCGTTTTTTGTATTGGCTATTTATTTATAGCCATCGAGAGTGTTACAAAAGTGAACAAGGCAGCTGTTGCCTTGCTGATGTTCGTGGCCTGTTGGACACTGTTCATGCTGGATCCTAATACTTATTTGCCTGGGTTCTCTGGACAAGCGTTGGTAAACGAGGTGAGTAGTGTAATTGAAAAGCATTTGGGTAGCACGTCTACAACTTTGTTCTTCTTGATGGGAGCGATGACGATTGTAGAAGTAGTCGACCAAAACGGTGGCTTCAACTTCGTGCGAGATGTCATGAAGACCAAGAGCAAGCGCTCGTTGTTGTGGCGCATTGCCTTTATGACTTTCTTCCTGTCTGCTGTGCTCGACAACCTTACTACCAGTATCGTGATGATTATGATACTACGCAAGCTGGTGAAGTCACACGAAGACCGTCTTATCTATGCCTCCTTAGTTATTATAGCCGCCAATTCAGGTGGAGCTTTTTCGCCCATTGGAGACGTTACTACTATTATGTTGTGGAACAGGGGAACTATCACCACAGCAGGTGTTATAGAGGAAATCTTTGTTCCATCGTTGGTAGCAATGGTTGTACCAGCGTTTATTATGCAATATCAATTGAAGGGCGAGTTAGAACCTGCTGATGTTCATGTTACCTCCGACTATCAGGTGCTTGACTTTAGCAGTACACAACGAAAGATAATTTTCTTCTTGGGTGTGGGCGGATTAATGTTTGTTCCTATTTTTAAGAGCATTACACATTTACCTCCTTTTGTGGGTATCCTCTTAGTCTTGGGCGTGTTATGGACCGTGACCGAGGTGTTTTACCGTGGATTGCATCGCAAAAAGGACAGTATGACCAAGCGTGTAAGCAATTTGTTATCTAATATTGATATGTCCACAATCTTGTTCTTCCTCGGCATCCTCATGGCAGTAGCGAGTTTAGAGCAAATCGGTGTGTTAGAAGGACTTGGCAAATGGCTTAACGATGTGTCTAACGGTAACCATTACATGGTGACAGGTATCATCGGTGTTATTTCAAGTATCGTTGATAATGTTCCATTAGTGGCTGGATGTATGGGCATGTATCCAATAGAGGCAGCAGGAGATATGGCAGTAGATGGCATCTTCTGGCAGTTGTTGGCATACTGTGCTGGTGTGGGAGGTTCTATCCTTATCGTGGGTAGTGCTGCTGGCGTGGTTGTCATGGGATTGGAGAAGATAACCTTTGGTTGGTACCTCAAGCACGTTAGTTGGATTGCTATGGTGAGTTATCTATCAGGTATCCTATGTTATTGGGTCATTCGTACCTTCATTTTCCCGACAGTTATATAAACTTATCGCTGATTACGATTGAATAGTAATAATATAACCTGGCAACAACATGATTGATAAAATTATTTGTAGTCTGTTTGTGTTGTTGCTGGGAACACTTCCTGCGACAGCACAAAACAGTTCTGTTTTTGAACGTTTTTTTGCAAATGCTGTAACCTTTTCCAAAACGTTCCCACGGGAGAAGGTGCATTTGCATTTAGATAACAGCAGCTATTATCAAGGTGATACTATATGGTTTAAGGCGTATGTTGTAACGGCTACAAATAATCAGTTGAGCAGTATCAGCAAACCGCTTTATGTAGAATTGCTCGATCAGCTCGGCAATGTATTGGAGCGCCATATCATTAAGTTGCACGATGGTGAGGGAGAAGGGCATATTGCCCTGACGAATACCTTTTTCACGGGTTATTATGAGATACGAGCTTACACCCGTTGGATGTTGGCTTTTGACGATACATCGTACTTTTCACAAACCATTCCCATATATCGGAAACGGCTCACACATAAGGAGTCACCAAGGAGTATTGCTGTATACAACATGGATAAGAGTATGGCGCAACGTCCGCTTCCTCAAAAAGATGAGTTAGAAGCTCGTTTTTACCCTGAGGGTGGTAACTTGGTGCAAGGCATTCCCTGTGTGATTGGTTTCGAAACTGTGAGCCGTGACAGCGGTTTTGTAAACCTCGATGGATTCTTACTTTCTCCTTCGGGCGAACGTACAATCCCCATTTCTACGATTCATGATGGGATGGGGAGCTTCATGTATACACCTCGTGAACAGCCCGCCAATGTAGAAATCCTTTTTCGAGGCAGTACCTATCGCTTTGTGTTGCCCAAAGCTTTGCCTCAAGGTTATTCCATGTCTGTAGCAAACCGAGAATCATCTTTCGATGTGACGGTGAAGAGAAGTTCAGAATCGTTGACAGATTCCTTGGCATTGTTCACCTTTTCTCAAGGAACACCGCATAGTTTCAACACCATAGAATTTGTGGGTAAGGTGTCGAAGACACTGCGAATTATGAAATCAGACTTACCTTCTGGCATTGTGCGCATGTCGCTTATCAATGCAGCAGGACATACTCTTTGCGACCGTTTTTGTTTTTCCTATCCAAAGAAGACAATCACCATGAAAGGTGATAGCGATAGTAAGGTGTACACGCCCTATCAGAAAGCGCGCTATGAGGTAAAGGTTACCGATGCGGAAGGAAAGCCTGTGCGCAATGCCAGTGTGTCGATAGCCATACGTGATGGTGAACGAACCGACTATATACCAAGCTCTCAAACCATTGAGACCGACTTACTGCTCACTTCGGATTTAAAAGGTTATATTCATCAACCAGCGTATTATTTTGAAGAACAGAGTAGGGGCAGGCGCAAATTGTTAGATAATTTGTTGCTTATTCGTGGTTGGAGACAATATGATATAACTCAGCTTATTGGTCAGAAGCCGTTTGAGCCGAAGCAAATGCCCGAACCAAACTTGACCCTGTATGGGCATGTAGACTCTTGGTTTGGCAAACAACAGTCTAATATTGCCGTTACAGTGTTAGGTAAGCGCGACACAATTTATGTGTCGGGGGCTACCTATACCGATTCGTTAGGGAATTTCAGTCTTCCAATGGACGATATGTATGGGCGTATGGAGTCTGTCATTCAGACCAAACGCAATGGTAAGCAAAAGAATCGTTATGCCGATGTGAGTCTTTATCGCAATTTTGAACCTGGCTTAAGAGCTTATGATTGGCGAGAGTTGCACCCCACTTGGGAGGAACCTGTAGACACTTTGGCACTGCAACAATTGGTCGATTCGCTTACAACAAATCAACTTGAAGCGAATGCTTTGCAAATAGACGAGGTGGTGGTGAAGGGCAAAAAGCGTCATAATACTTTGAAAGACACAGAGTCGTTTGAACGAGATATTCTTGCCTTTTATAATATTCGTAAACATATTGACAAGTTACGCGATGAAGGGAAGTATGTATCAAATGAAGTGGGGTTTTTCTTGCACAACCTTAACCCACTTATTAACCCGGAAGGAACGCAATATGGTGTTAATCCGTTGCGATACAGCGTGAATGGAGAAGAGATACAACTGCCCTATATCGAGAAAGACCTCGACATGGTAGAAACGGCAATGTTGTACATGGACAAGTTTAACAAATATGCTTATTCGGTTGACGATAACTATCGCATACAGAAGTCTGAACTCACTGATGCTTATACTCATTTACGTGTAGACACTGCCAGTCAGATAGCACTCAATAAGTATGTAGTACGTTGTGCGTTCAAGATGGCTGACAATTGGAGTTCTAACAAAAACTATCGCCCATCAAGAGGTATCCGTCGCACAGTGATTCAAGGATATGACGAGCCAAAGGCTTTTTATTCACCCATCTATTTAGAGAGTGGATACTTTGACAGCAATGCCGATGAGATGCGTCGTACTTTATATTGGAATCCAAATTTGAAGACAGACGAAAACGGAATAGCGGTCGTAGAATATTACAATGGTAGCTACACAACTTATATGAATGTGTGTGCGGAGACGCTCGTAGATGGCGTACCCGCATCACTGAACGCTTTTTCTTATCCTATCCGTAAAAAGTAATCAAATACTGTAGGTGTTTCATGGGATGTCCACCCCAATCGGTGTCGTTTACATACCGAAACCCTTGGGTTGTGTAGAGGCGCTCTGCATGTGGGTTGTCTTTGTCCACTAAAAGTCCAATTTTATCTATCTTCATGTCTTTCGCCTTATTTAAGGCTTGCATGATCAGTTCTTTGGCAATGCCCTTGCGGCGGTATTGTGGAAGAATAGCAATACTGTCGATATATAGTTCGTCAGGTTGTGCCTCGTCTTTCATATCTCGATAGTCGATGTTGAATTTTTGAAGTGCTTTTTCTATGAATACCTTTCTCAGCTTCTTCAGGTCGGCACCGTGGTAACTCACACAAATGCCTGCTACCTCGTTGTTATCATTCAATGCTACGAAGGTGTTCTTATAACTGTATTGGCTTTCGTCCATGCTCACCAATTCGGTCATCAAGTCTTCAAACTCGTTCAGCGTGTGATTGGGACCTGCTAAGTTTTGACAACACTCATAGTTCATGGCAAGCATGATGAGTTTTGCTATTTCTCTTGCTTGGTCTTTGGTGGCTTGTGTTATTTTCATTCGTTATTCTTTTTTATGTTAAAATCAAATCGCAGACCTCCTGTGGGTAGGTTTTTAGCTCGAATCGTTCCTCCATGAATCATCACAGCATTCTTTACAATAGCGAGTCCTAAACCTGTGCCGCCTAATTTTCTGCTTCTCCCTTTATCTACTCGATAAAAGCGTTCAAAAATGCGGGATAAATGCTCATTTGCGACCCCAATGCCATTATCATAAAACGCAAAACTCCAATCTTTATTATTTTCTACGGCATCCAATGTGATCGTGGTGCCATTGCCTGCATAAGCGATAGCGTTATCTATCAGATTTCTAAAGACACTATATAGCAAGCTTTTATTCCCGTGAACAATTACGTTTTCAGGAAGATTGATGATAAAGCTCATGTGGTGCTTTTCCAATTGTAGCGCAGTCTCTTTACTTATATCTTCTACCATTTGAGAGATATTCACTTCTACATTTTCTTTTATTTCAGGGGCATCATCCATCCGATTTAACGTAGAGATATCTTGTAGGAGAGAGGTTAGTCGCTGACTCTGGGCATAACTGTGTTTCAAAAATTGCTTCTTCGTCTCCTCGTCAATATGAGGGTTGTCTAAGATAGTTTCCAAATAGCCCTGAATGCTTGCTACGGGAGTTTTCAATTCGTGCGCAATATTTTGAGTAAGCTGTCGTTTTAGCTTATCTTGTTCTTGTCGTGTACTCTGAAGACGTTTATAGATTTTGATAATTCTTTCGGCTATCTCTCCCAATTCGTCGTCAGGAAAAGCAATCAAATCTTCTGTTTCCAAGCTTTCATTATGGTCGGCTCTACTGGCAAAAAGCTTGAGTTTTGTAATGTTGGCACCTAATCTACTCAAGAAACGCCATAATACCAGTGTCAATATAATAATAGTTGTCAACGCAAACCAAATGAAATGCTGATCTGTTTGGAGCGATTTTGCCAAATCATTATTATACGGTAAGGCACTGCGAATTGTGATTTTGCTATCGTTGAAGTAAGTTGCCGAATAAAAAAACTCCTGCTTTAACGTCTTACTATTTCTTTCTACACTTGAGCCTGACCCTTTTTTTTGGGCTTCTATAATCTCTGGACGATTGGCGTGACTTGTAAAACGGTTGTAATTCTTTTCTAAGTTATCAAACGTAACATGCCCTTCGTTGTCTATAATGGTTACTCGGAGGTTAGGTAAACTGTGTGTCTTCACATAGGAGTCCAATGTCGTCTCGTCGGTCTTGCCCATATACTTCATGGCATCAGCTAACTGCTTATTATAGTTTTGCAGTTTCTCATTCAGCAGTTCTATTTTATATTGTTTTTCACGGACTTGTTGAAAAACAATAAATGCAATAGCAAACAGCAAAAAAATCGCCATAATACTGACGTATAGGCGTGTCCCTACGGATATTTTTCTCATAGTGCGTCAAAATAATAGCCAAATCCTAAACGTGTGACGATACATTTTGAAAACCGCCCAATCTTTTTTCTTAAGCGTGTGATATTAACATCTACAGTTCGGTCGAGTACCAACACATCTTTCGGCCAGATGCGGTCAATAAGCTCTTGACGTGAAAAGACGTGTCCTTTTTCTGAGAGTAAGAGATGCAATAACTCAAATTCTGTTTTAGTAAAAGGAACATCCTTGCCATCAATAGAAACCGTTTTTTTGTCCAAATTCATCTCCAAACCTTGATATTTGAGCACCTTTGGTTGTTCATGATTCTCCGTTTCGGCAGTTCTTCTGATGACCGCACGAATCCGTACCAGGACTTCGCGAATAGAGAAAGGCTTGCTGATATAGTCATCTGCCCCCAAATTAAATCCTGTCACCGTATCATTCTCTGTGTCTCTGGCTGTCAAGAAAATAATTGGAATATGGGCTGTTGCTGGCTCCTCTTTAAGTTTCTTTGCCATTGCAAAGCCAGACATCGTTCCCATCATGACATCCAACAATAACAAATTGTACGATGTTAGCTCCATATTCATGGCTTCTTCTGCCGAATTAGCAGTGTCAACAGCATAACCTTCAGTTTCGAGATTGAACTTCAGAATCTCACATAAGTCTTGTTCATCGTCTACGACGAGAATGCGATAATTGTTTTCTTCCATATTTGATAACAATAAATGTATTCAGTTGACAAAGTTAGCACATCAACTCTTCATATATGTTTCAGAAATATTACAATTCTGTTACCTTGAACAAGATGTGTTAGATTTTTATTCAAATCACATTCTTTTGAAGCTATTACTTTTCCCATGCGGTAGTAACCCGCCTTGTCGAACGCTTAGCAAAGAGGAATTCATCTTTATTTTGTGTAATTGTATGCTTCACACAAAATTAAGAAAAAGCTATGAGAAAATCAAACATATAGATGATGTTATTTTGACTATGCTCGATTCTTTCATCAAAAGAGCGACATATTTACAACAAAAAAGCATCCATAAAACAGCAGATGTATAATTTTTGGTACGCTGTTTTGGAGGATAATAAATGCTGAATTTTCTTTACAAAGTGCCTCTCATAACTCGCGTATAAATCACCAACATCAAAGTTGGTCGCAAATATGCTAAAAATGAGCGACGTTTATAATTTATTGGTGTTGAAGATGTTACGTTCGATACAACTCTTTTTATTCCGATTTTTGCCATTTTTTGGCGACTAACCCATTGAGATAAGCCTGCAATTTGCATGCTTTAATGCTGCAACTAATCAGCGAAAATGAAGAAATATCGAAGTTGGTGTAAACTGACTGATAATGAGTAGGAAACGGAATAATT
>NZ_QFFX01000007.1:0-72782 GCF_023522295.1 Prevotella sp. TCVGH
ATATACAATGCTGTTTTTCTAATGGCGGTCATTAGAAAATGACAAGAAGCTTTTTCTAATGACCGATTTGGGTTAAATATTTTCTTTTCGCACGCATTATTGCCATCTTTGGGCGGCTAAAGCATTAAGATAAGCCTGTAATTTGCATGCTTTAATGCTGCTGAAGCATGCGAATAATACCTCTAATACATGTTTCCAAGACCGTTAAGTTAATGTTTCAGCTTGAAAAGACGTTTATTTTGCCAAAATCAGCCCATTTTTGAAGGGCATTTGCCTATTGATTTTTTCTATTTTGAAGATTTTCAATGGCTGATTTTTGGTAAAATAATAAGACAGAAACAATAAATTCTTTTGCTAAAAATGATATGAAAACAACATCATCACTTACTACACCAAAGTAATCGTATTTTTGTTACAGTAAGGACAAGCTGCTCATGTCTCCGTTCAAGGAAATATGAGACGGAGGACTCATCTTGCGTTAGTAGTCGCGCGAACCGTGCTTTTCCTCGAAAGACCGCTTGCATACCAGCGGACAGAAAGCCTTGTATCCCACCTTTGTCAATCGTGGCAACAACTTCTTGCTGGATGAGGGCGACCCCAAGCTCTTCATCATCAAGTTCCATGCGAAGAAGTCGGGCAAGCTGAACCTGAAGATGCGCGACGGCATGTTGGTTGACCGCAACTTAGGCGTGAGCAACTTCTAACCGCGCATGGAGCCGTGGGGTGGTGAGCCACGAGAAAAACCTGATGAAACCAATTCTTCTATCTTATGGTAAGACAGATCTTTTGGTTTCATCAGGTTTTATTTATGGTTCAAACAAACCTCGCGGTTCAATTAAGCACCGTGGAAGAGATATTCGGCTTGAATGTCTTTGGTGAGCTCTGTGAATAACCGCTCTTGCAGCTTGTCGGCTACGCATAGCGCACGAGTCAACACCTTGTCAGAAAATTCTTGCAACATGTCTTTTGCACGTAGCGGCTGTGTTTTGTATATACGCAAATACTCTTCTTCCATTTCACGTTGCCGTTGGTCGGTTTCCTCCTCAAATTTGCGGTACGTCTCTTTAATCATTGGCGCATATTTGTTGTAGTCCACCATGCCCAGCGCCATCACCTTACGGAATTTCCAATAAGCAGAATCGGCACTCGACTGGTCGGTTCCCTGCGTATATTCAACTGGATATGAGCTGATGCCCTGATACAGCGGCAAGAACAAACCTAAGTCGGCCATACCCATGGCAACGTAAGCAACGCAGCCAATGGCCTGAGGCAGTTCAGGACGCACCTGTAGGATGTGGGTCTGTGTGGTCCTGAAGATAGATACTGGGCGATAAGGTTCTTTTGGATTGCTATGTAGATAAGGGTCGTGTTCGGTATTGTCGTAGTGGAAACGGAATGCCGTACGTAAGTCTGTTATGCTGATAGGCTTCTCGGCTTTGGCGTAAACAGGGAATGTATTTTTAGTGACGTCATTCTTTATCGCTGGCGAAAACATCTGTTGCAGACCCCATACGCGCGGATAGTTATAGGTGGTGTCGAGCTTGACGTCGCGCGCATACGATACATGGAAATCAAATTCGCCCTTCTTCGGGTCGTGTAATCCATGTTTCTCTGCAAACTCAATCAAGTCGGCGGATGCCAAATAGTTTTCTTTATCGTTAGGGTCGTACTGGCGGAAACGGCTCTGGTTGCCCGTGACGAAATATTGCTCTTTCGGCATTCTGCAAGCCAACCAACGATGTCCGCAGGCCGTTTCCAAGTACCATATTTCTTGTGCGTCTACGAATCCGATGCCGAAACCTTCTGCAATACCATGTTTCTCGATGAGCATGCCCAAGCGCTCTACGCCTTCGCGTGCAGTGTGAACGTAAGGCAGTACGACATTGAACACGGCATTCTCTGCCAACCCCGTTTCTACCAAGGGGTCATGTTTTAACACCTCATCGCTGCTGAAAATACTTTCAGTCGCACTCATGCCCACGCCGGCGGTGTTGAATCCTGCGCTTCCCCAGTGGCGTGGTAAGTTGAAGGGTGCCAATGCACTGTAACCCAATGCTTCGTTTGGCAGTTCACAGCGGAACGGACTGTCAAGGGCGATAAATTCTTTTGGTCCCTCTTTCGTATCTTCGTACAGTTCGTAGTTTTTGGCTTCCATGGCATCCCAGTCTTCCGAACGGGCTACAATCATGGAACCGTCGGCTGTCATCTCTTTTCCTACTATAATGGTAGTACACTCTGATGGTAATTCACTTACTTGGTTTTTCTTTTTTTTCATAGGTTGTTGTGTGTGATATGATGTTTAAAATATAATGTTGTGCGGTATTAGACTCCGCCATTTGCAAATTTAATGAATATTTTTTAGATGATGTATCAATAGGGTTGTAAAATTTTCAAGAATTACACGGCTTTTTCATTTAATAATGTTGGTTTGTGTATGCATCCTATCAAACGGAACGTTCTTCGTTAAAATGGCTTCTGCTGCAGCGACTTTTTAACACAAATGCTGGGTGTTTTTTCAACCAACTTGCTCACTCGGTGAAAATATGCGAAAAATAGAGGTGTTTTGTTATTTTGCTGATTGTTAGATGATTATGCGATTTGAAAACCTAAAACACCATGAAAAGGTGAAGTGGTTTGAATGTGAGATACCTTCTTTTAGTACAAAAAGGCTGGCTATAGGATGTAAATTGGGACTTAAAAGCATGCACATTAAGCGCCAAGAGCATACCTATTGTAAGGAAAAAGCATGCATATTGCCGATTTGGTCTGTGTGAATGTGGTAAAAAATGATGATTTCAAGGCTTTGAACACCTAAATTACCCTCCCAGTTTATCTATTTCGCAATTTTGTTTTGTCAAAGAAAATGAATTGATTTAACAAACGAAAGGTTTATTAACGCATGCGGGTAGCGATGGCTACATCTATAACATCATCCACAATGACACAACAGGGGAGCTTGCCAAGCACACAAGGCATAAGATGAAGTATAGGCTTCGTCCCAAGGGCAGACATCTTCCAATCAAGGACAGGGTGAGTATCCATGAAAGAAGTAAGGAAGTTGACGGGAAGAGATTCGGAGATTTTGAGATGGACTTAATCGTAGACCCTGACCAGCACGCCATACTCACGCTGGTGGAAAAGTCCACCAATATGCTGCTTATGCAGAAACTGCCATTTGGAAAGCAGTCAAAGCCTCTGGCAAAGGTAGTTAGGAAACTGCTGCTACCATACAAGGACATTCTGAAGACCATTACAACAGACAACGGACCTGAATTTGCGGCACATAAGGACCTTACCAAGTTTTTAGGTGTGCCAGTGTACTTCGCCGATCCATATTGCTCATGGCAAAAGGGAGCGGTTGAGAATACAAATAAACTAATCAGACAATATATACCGAAAAAGGAGTCGTTTGAACGTTATACGGACAAGAGAATTATGTCGATACAAAAGAAATTGAACGAAAGACCGAGAGAAAAATTAAACTTTTCTACACCAAAACGAGAGTTCTTCAAACATGTTTTATAATTTTGCACTTGCTGGTTGACTCTACAAGGCACTTTCTTTGTCTTACTGGCATATAAATCACCGTTTTTATGTACATTTGTGACAGTTATTGCATTTAACTTGTTCAACAACATCCATTTTAATTATTCTTCTCATGAAAATATTTGCCGTTGGAATGAATTATGAGGAGCACAATAAAGAGCTCCACGAACCGTTATCTAAAACAACAAGCCCTGTCATTTTTATAATGCCAGATTCGGCTTTATCCAAAGATCACAAGCCATTTTTCATTCCAGATGACTTGGGTGTGATAGAATATGAAACAGAAGTTGTGGTGAGAATCTGCCGCTTAGGCAAAACAATTTCATCCCGATTTGCGCATCGTTACTATGATGCGGTGACGGTAGGAATTGACTTTACGGCTCGAGAGTTGCAACAGCAGTTGCGTGCCAAAGGGCTTCCTTGGGAGCTTTGTAAAAGCTTTGATGGTGCTGCAACGATAGGAGATTGGATAGATATTGATAAGTTTCAGGACATTCAGCGGCTTCAGTTTCACTTAGATGTGAATGGAACTACAGTACAAAAGGGGTTTACGGGTGATATGTTCTATAAAATAGACGAATTGATAGCTTATATCAGTCGTTACTTTACGCTAAAAACTGGTGATTTGCTCTTTACGGGTACGCCTGCGGGAGTTGGACCCGTACATATAGACGACCATCTTGAAGGGTATCTCGAGGATTATAAGGTTCTTGATTTCAATTGCAAATAATAGTGGAGTAGTAAAACGTGTTGCGAAGGATTAAATATATATGCATTGTTTGGATGCTCTTGACAAGTCCGTTTTTAATGGCTCAAGCGCATTTTTTTAACTTGACAGCTAACGATGTCAAGATAGATAGTGTCTTACCCTATTTCTCTCATTCGTTTGAGTTGAATGAGTGCTATGCCGATTCTATCTACACAGTCTCCATTCTTTATCCTGAATTTATCGACATGACAACAGCGGATGTTGCACGCTATCAACAGCTTTCAGGCGCACCCCTACCCGCTCTTCCCATTCCTCAGCACAAGATAGCAGTAAACAGAAAGAGAGGTTTGCTGCAGGTTGGCTTCTCTCCTTTGGTTTATCGAAATCACCGTTACCAAATTTTGGTGAGCTTCATGCTGCGCATCGAAGCCAAACCGCTCATGTCTTCGATGAAAAGAGACGCGGCGAAAACCCGAGCAAGCAGCACCAATCGGTATGCCGACCATTCTGTTTTGGCATCAGGGAAGTGGGCAAAAATACGTGTACCTTCAACGGGTGTGTACCAACTTACGGACGAGTTGATAAGACAAGCAGGCTTTACAGACCTTCAGAAGGTAAAAGTTTATGGCTATGGAGGACGACTTCAGAATGAGCAATTGGTATCTGAGGAGCTCATTGCAACAGACGATTTGAAAGAAGTTCCTACTTGTTGGGTCGATGGGCGTAAGCTCTTCTATGCCTATGGCACCGTGTCATGGGATTCAAACACAGCCACTCGACGCACTCGCAATCCTTATTCGGATACTGGCTATTATTTCTTAACCCAGTCAGAAGATACGCCTGTTGTCCTTGATTCCACCGCTTTTATCCACTCTTTTTATCCCTCGCCCGACTATTATCACACCTTATATGAAGTTGACGGCTATTCATGGTATCATGGTGGGCGCAATCTGTTTCATCCAAAAGCGATAGATGTAGCGGAAAGTGCTACTTACACCATCCCCTCTTTGGCATCTAAAGGAAAGGCGAAAATGGCAGTCAACGTGTCGGCTGGCAGTGCTTCGCGAATATCTGTCATGCACAATGGAAAGCAGTTGGGTGAACTCGCCATTGCTCTAAGCAAGAATGACAAGGGTAATGAGACGTCGGGCATTTATCAGATAGAGCGAACTTCCACGACCGACACCGTGAAACTAACCACTCGGTCGGGTTCTCCTTCACGATTGGATTACATTTCTTTTATATGGCCGGAGCCCCTTCCTGCTCCTCATCTCAAAGGAGGCAGCTTCCCAGTACCCGAATTTGTACAAGCTGTTACCAATCAAGACTTGCACGCTCACGGCTTTGCAGATATGGTTATTATCATTCCTTCCAGTCAGAAGTTGAAAGCACAGGCAGAGCGTCTCAAGGCTTTTCATGAGAAACATGACGGTTTGCGTGTACAAATTGTTTCTGCAAACCAGCTGTATAACGAATTTTCGAGTGGCACGCCCGATGCAAATGCCTACCGCAGGTATCTTAAGATGTTGTACGACCGTGCCACGACAGCGGCAGACATGCCTAAGTATCTTTTGCTCTTTGGTGATTGTGTGTGGGACAACCGTATGCTTACTGCGCAGTGCCAGTCGTTACATCCAGACGATTATTTACTCTGTTTTGAGAGTGAGAACTCTTTTAATGAGGTCGATTGCTTTGTAGACGATGGCTTCTTTTGCGCCCTTGACGACGGCGAAGGACTGAACAAGGACTTTAGCGACCAACAAGATATTGCCGTGGGGCGTTTCCCTGTAACGACCGAAGCAGATGCCAAGGTCATGGTAGATAAAGTAATCGCCTATGTTACGAACAAAGATGCAGGTGCATGGCAAAACACTTTAGTCTTTATGGGCGATGACGGAGATAACAATTTGCACATGCAAGACATTGACAAGACGGCAAACGCTATTTCAAGTCAATATCCGAGTTATCTTGTGAAGAAAATTATGTGGGATGCGTATCAACGCGAAACATCATCTTCAGGGAACACTTATCCCGAAGTCTCGAGAATCATAAAACAGCAACAAGCGGCAGGTGCGCTCATCATGGATTACGGTGGACATGGCATGGCGACCCAAATTTCGCACGAAAAAGTATTAAACTTGCACGACTTCCAAACATTCCAACATCCTCATCTTCCACTTTGGATTACAGCGTCTTGCGACATTATGCCTTTTGATGGTGAAACTCCAACCATTGGCGAAGTGGCTGTTCGGAATCCACGAGGTGGGGCAATCTCGTTTTTTGGTACCACACGTACGGTGATAGCCCATTACAATGCGCGTATCAACACATCGTTTTTGCAATATGTGTTGAGTAAAAATGCCCATGGCAACCCTGTGACGATAGGAGAAGCACAACGTTTGGCGAAGAATGAAATGATTACCGGCAGGAAAGACCTTACGTGCAACAAGTTGCAATATGCACTTTTAGGCGACCCTGCTGTTGCACTTCATCAACCCTCTTACAGCATTGTCGTAGATTCTATCAATGGCAAAGCATTGGCTTCAACGCCAACTGTGGCATTGCAGGCAGGAAGTACGGTAACGGTGAAGGGACACATCGAGGGCGTATCCGATTTCCAAGGTCTTGTTTTTGCTACCGTTCGTGATAATGAAGAAAAAATCGTGTGCCGTCGCAACGATCAAAAAGAAACCAAGGAGGCACTCACCTTTATGGATCGGCCAAGGACCTTGTATAATGGAGCAAATAAGGTGGAGAATGGTAAGTTTAGCTTTGTGTTTGCTGTGCCGAGTGATATCAATTACTCCGAAGGCTCTGGTAAACTCAATCTTTATGCCATCAGTGACAATCACCAAATGCGAGCAAGCGGTGTGAGCGAAGCCTTTACGTTAGGAGGTGGTGCAGAATTGACGACAGACTCGCTTGGTCCATCGATTTATTGTTATCTCAACAGTCCCTCTTTTGTCAATGGCGGCAATGTCAATAGCACCCCTTATTTCGTAGCAGAGATTAAAGATGACGATGGAATTAACGTATCGGGAAGCGGTATCGGTCACGATTTGCAGTTAATCATTGATGGAGATATGTCGAAGAGCTATAATTTGAACGCTAACTTTACGTACAATTTTGGCAGTTATACGGCTGGCTCAACCTTCTATCAGTTGCCCGAATTAGCACCCGGTCCTCATCAATTACTCTTCCGAGCATGGGATGTGCTTAACAATCCTTCAACGACCAAGCTCTCCTTCAATGTCGTACGAGGCATGGAACCGCAGTTGTTCTCTATCGATTGTACCAACAATCCTGCTCGCGAAGCCACCACATTTATCCTTGAGCACGATCGTGCAGGAGCAGTGGTTGATGTGGAAATTGAGGTTTTTGACTTGAGTGGCAGACTGTTGTGGCATCATCAAGAAAGCAGTGTGAGTTCAACCAATACGCAAACTGTCAACTGGAATCTTACGGTTGAGAATGGAAATCGCCTACAAACTGGCGTTTATCTATATCGTGCCCGCATCTCTTCCGAAGGGAGTGCCAAGGTTTCCAAGGCAAAGAAACTCATTGTGGTAAGCAATAATTAGCAATTATTTTCGTTAGGAAAATACCAATCGCATAGAATCGCAATAGAATGAATAGATTTTCAAAAATAAGTGTCCTCTTCGTATTTATCTTGTCGGCGCTCTCCTTATCCGCCCAAGACAAACGAAACATGTTTAATCCAGTGAACTACTCGGTCACCTCACAGATGATTGCACCTGATGCACGTGCGGCAGGTTTAGGTGATGTAGGTGCTGCCACCGACCCCGATGTGGTTTCGCAGTTCTGGAATCCTGCCAAATATCCTTTTACCATTAGTCGTGCAGGGGTGGCATTGAACTACACTCCTTGGCTCAGACAGTTGGTGAATGATATTGACTTGGCTTATTTGGCTGGTTATTATCGCATTGGCGACTACAGTGCAATCTCTGGTTCTTTTCGTTATTTCTCTCTTGGCGAAGTAAACACGTACGTTGGGCAAACCAAAGACGGAGGAATGACAATTAATCCTTATGAAATGTCCGCAGACATTGCGTACTCTTTGATGTTGAGTGAACACTTCTCGTTGGGAGCTGCCGTTCGTTGGATTTATTCAGATTTAACGTACGATTTTAAGGAAGAAACTACTCCCGGTTCGGCTTTTGCTGCCGATATTGCTGCCTATTATCAGAATTATATCAACCTCGGAGCACGCGAAAGTCAGTTAGGCATTGGGTTGAATATCTCTAATATCGGAAGTAAAATTACTTTTGGAGGCAGTGACAACAGTGAGTTTATCCCCACCAACCTACGTTTGGGTGCTTCTCTCATGGTGCCTGTTGATGAGTATAACCGTTTTACAATAGCGGCAGATGCGAATAAGTTGTTGGTTCCGACCTATCCTAAACAGGACGAAGGCGAATCAACCGAAGCTTATCAAGAGCGGGTGCAAAAAGACTATTATGATGTTTCGAGCATTGGAGGCATCTTTAAGAGCTTCGGTGACGCACCAAACGGTGCAAAAGAGGAGTTACAGGAAATCCAATGGAGTGTTGGAGCAGAGTATGTTTATCATGACCAATTCTCCCTTCGAGCAGGTTATCATCACCAATCGGAGAATAAGGGTAATCTAAAATATTTTACTGTGGGAGCAGGTTTCAAGATGAGCGTGTTCTCATTGGATGCAGGTTATGTCATTGCTATGGCAAAGAGTAATCCGTTGGATCAAACCCTTCGCTTCTCTTTAAGTTTCGACATGGACGGTATCAAAGACTTGCTGAAGAGGTAAACCGTCCTACTCTTATTCCTCACCAAAAGGGAGGGAGCCGTTACATTATTTGTAGAGACGTCCTCTCAACTTGTCAACTCGTCAACTTGTCACCTTGTAAACTAAAAAAACTTATCAACTCATCAACTCAAAAACTCGTCAACTCGTTAACTCGTAAACTTTAACCATATGTCTTTTCCTTCATTTCGCATTGGCTTTGGGTATGACGTTCACCAATTGGTAGAAGGTCGCGCCCTTTGGTTGGGTGGTATCAAGATTAGCCACGACAAGGGATTGCTGGGACACAGCGATGCCGATGTATTGATTCATGCTATTTGTGATGCACTCTTGGGTGCAGCAAATCTACGTGATATAGGGTATCACTTTCCCGACACAGCCCACGAAACCTTAAATATGGATAGCAAAGTTATTTTGCAAAAAACAATGCAGCTCCTTGCTTCCAAGGGATATCAACTGGGTAATATAGACGCCACCATATGCGCCGAACAACCTAAGATAAACCCGCACATCCCAGCAATGAAGACCTGTTTGGCACAAGTCATGAATACCGATGAAGACAATATCTCTATCAAAGCTACAACCAGCGAACGCATGGGATTTGTTGGGAGGCAAGAAGGAATGGCGGCTTATGCAACCGTACTTATTGTGAAACAGAACTAATGTTTGATAGTTGAACTTCTCTTTACATCATCCTCCAACACTCGCATCCTTGGAATCAATTGCTCGACTTCATCGCAAATAGGAGCAAAATGCAATCGTTTGAGCCACAGCGAGTCCACTTTTCAACACTTGTTCATCTAAGTATCAAAAAAAGAGGTGCACATTCACTTAAGAATTGTACACCCCTCTTCATATTGTTTGGCAGTATTTCTTATATCACTGCGGTCTGTTCTATAAGTTGTACCTTATAAATATGTAGTCATGAGAATACGTTCAAAAGGTCTATCTCTTACAGTCGGCTGTCCAAGTTTCGCCACCTTTCACCATTAAGATGTGGAGTTCGGAAGCTGTAATCTTTATACCTTTTAGACCATCTGAACCAAGACTAACAAATGTATTGTCATCTTTTTTCTCAAACTTGATGCCTGTCAAATCAGGGATACCATTGTCAAATCTGAACGAATAGGTGTCACCTAACTTGCTAACGATAACCTTGCCATCGTCTGCACTAACTTTCTTACCTGACCCAATATTGAGATAAGTAATCTTCCCCTTATACGAGTCTACAAAAATGGTTTGGTCTGTGGGGTCTGTATCATCGCTACATGCGACAAACCCTGTTGTTAGAAACAGCGAAAAAAGGAAAAGTGTGAATAGCTTTAATTTCGATTTCATATTAATAATGTTTTTGTTACAATTCGCAAGGTACGGAAAAATTGTTACAATTACGAATACAGAAACAAATTATTGATAAATAATTGTCATTATTCATCTAAATTAATATTTTGTAAAAAATATTCACTGTGAACAACTATGCTAAGAACTTTACCTTATCATCACGGCTCTTTCATTGAAAAGTCATGAAAGAGACATCAGTAATTTGTTACTTGATTCAAAATTAGGACATAGATACTACAATCACACAAAAGAGAGGTTTCATAAAATTTACTCACAATATACGGCGGTATTTTATAGAATAAGTCCTAAAAAAGCAGCAATATTGTCCAACGATATTTACATGGGATCGACATCGTAATACATTTGTAGGGCTGCATACCGTTTGTCTTGCAAGAGTTGTTGTTGCACACTTCGCAAATATTGCCGCACAGCTTGATAGTCGATACCATTCTCCAACTTGATAACGATTTTGCGGATATACAAGTTTTTAACACGTGCTATCGAAGGTTTGTCTGGTCCTAAAATACGCTCACCCAATCCTTGTCGTAGCCTGCTTCCCAATTCTACTGCCGCAGTTTCTACCACTTGTTCGTAACGATGCCTCAAAAACACATACACCAAGCGATAAAAAGGAGGATAGGAAAACATCTTACGTTCGTCTAACAGTGCCTTAAAAAAGCCTTCATAATCATTCTCTACCACCTGTCTTATCACGGGCAAGTCTTTATTTTTAGTTTGCAGCAACACCTTGCCACGTGCGCCTTTCCTGCCTGCCCTACCGCTTACCTGCGCCATCATCATGAAGGCATGCTCGTAAGCGCGAAAGTCTGGATAATTCAGCATGGTATCCGCATTCAGTATTCCCACCACACTAACACGATCGAAATCCAAGCCTTTGCTCACCATTTGCGTACCAATGAGCAAATTAGTGTGTCCACAAGAGAAGTCGTCAATCAATCGTTCGTACGCATTACGTGTGCGAGTGGTGTCTAAGTCCATACGGGCAACACGAGCTTCAGGAAACAGTTGCCCTACATACTCTTCCACCTTTTCGGTTCCATAGCCTCTGCCACGCAAATCGGTTGCGCCACATGCAGGACATACCGTAGGAACCTGATAAGTATAACCGCAGTAATGACAAGTCAATAAGTTCATGCGTTTGTGCATGGTGAGCGATACATCACAATTGGTACACTTAGGAACCCAACCACAAGTGCGGCACTCTATCATGGGTGCAAAGCCACGTCGGTTTTGAAATAAAATCACCTGCTGGTCGTTTTGCAAAGCTTCGTTAATGGCAGCAATGAGTGTGGGCGAAAATGGTCCCGTCATCATCTTGCGTCGCTGCAAGTCTTTCGTGTCAATGACTTGTATTTCGGGTAATTCTATTCCTTGATAACGAGTGGTCAAACTCACCAAACCATATTTGCCCTGTGTCGCATTATAATAGCTTTCTGCCGAAGGTGTAGCCGTCCCCAATAAAGTCTTGGCACCATACATTTGAGCCAACATGATAGCTACCGACCGTGCATGATAGCGTGGCGAAGGGTCTTGTTGCTTGAAAGAGGTTTCGTGTTCTTCATCGATAATCACCAATCCAAGCTGCTGAAAGGGCAAGAATACGGCACTACGTGCACCCAATATCACCTCATAGGGATGAGATGAAAGCTGTTTCTTCCATATTTCAACTCGTTCGGCATCACTATATTTAGAATGATAGATACCCAATTTGTTGCCAAACACGTGTCTTAGCCTACTGGTAATTTGCACTGTGAGAGCAATCTCTGGTAACAAATACAACACCTGCTTTTTCTCATCGAGTGCCTTTTTAATAAGGTGTATATAAATTTCTGTTTTGCCACTCGAGGTTACTCCATGCAATAAAACGACATTCTTTTTAAGGAACTGAAAAACAATTTGGTTATAAGCATCTTGCTGCGCTTGGTTCAGACGCTTGATATTTTCTACATGTTCTTCGCCCGCATCGCCGATCCGTCCTACCTCTCGCTCGTAAGTGAACAAGATTTTACGCTCTACCAACCGCTTCATCACCGCATACGAACAGCGTGCCACATTCATTAATTCCTCACGAGTAATGTCCACGACAGGCTCGCTCATTACGGTTCCTTGTAAAGTCTCCCAATGCGAAATGCGCAAAAAGTGCGTCAACACCTCTTGTTGGTTTTGCGCTCGCTTCAATAAGTCGAAAGCTACACTCAACGCTTGCTCCGAACGATAAGGCGGACACAAGTCGATATACGTCTCCAAGCGAGGCTTATAATTCTCTTCTACCTTCAAACCTGCGGGTAATGCTGCATTATAGACATCCCCAAGGGGTGCCATATAGTAAGCCGATAGCCATTTCCACAGTTGGTATTGCTGCGTTAAGAGCATCGGTTGGTCGTCTATAACATCAATAATCGCCTTCACCTTAAAATCAGGCACATTGTCATGTACGTGAACAACGATAGCCGTATGCACCTTTGAGGTGCCGAACGTTACGGCAACACGTACCCCAAACCGCACCCTATCCCTTAAGTTTTCGGGTACAGCATAAGTAAAAGAGCCTTCTAATGGCAACGGAACGATAACATCTACATATTTCATGAGCCGACCACAAAGTTAAAAGAAAGTAAGGAATACCCCAAGAAACAAACACAGATATTTCTTCCAACGAAATTGTGCCTTACAGATTCGTGTACCAAAGCGAGCCTAAAATATAGTTAGTAACAGTCACTTTAGGCATGAGGTAAGTGTGAGGAGTGGTATTGATACAAGCGATAACTACCTTAAGAAATTATCATAATAATCCGTTCGAGAATGCAAAAGAACCCTGTATCTTTGCTTTGGATATCAGTTATTTACAGGACTGGTAATTATTTACAGCGTTGACACAACACTACTGTTACAGTCTCAGAAAACCACAGTTAAAATTAAAAAATAAAAAAGATGATGACCATTTATTGTATTGCAGCCGAGATTATCGTGTGTACCTTATTATGTGTTGGAATTGTGAAATGGAACGATCGCCATTAGTCGTCCCTATTGCAACACATCTTTTAAGGTAAAGTTTGTCAAGATGCTGGTAGACTGACACAGCATCTTGATAAACTCTTGCGCAGAATGCTTCATATAAGCATCCTTCAAGAAGTGTATGCACCCTTCCATTTGATTGTCTGGCGTATCCAGAGGAAGCGCTTTCAATCCTTCCTCATGTACTACCGTGGACTCTGCCAAGATAGAAATATAATTGGAACGATGCAACAGCTGGAATATCAAGTCGATAGTATTCACTTCAACCTTAACTTTTAACTCTAAATCTTGATGACTTATCAGTCGCTCAAAGGCATGGCGAGCCAAGAGGCCACGTGCAGGCAACACCAGTCCAAAGCGTTCCAATTCCTTTAAGTGGATACGCTGCTGATTTGCCAAGGGATGATTTTGGTTAACGATGGCTGCCAGACGGTTAGTAAAGATAATGCGACTATCAATTTCTTTGTCTGACTGAAGCGGTAAAAAGGCTAAAACAAAATCTACCTTCCTGCTCTTTAACATCTCCAAGAGTTCGTCCATCGAATGATAAAAGATATTGAGCTTCACACCGGGATAGTCTTTCATAAAATCTACCATCGTATCCATCATGATAGTACTAAACGAGTAAGTCACACCGATGTTCAACTCACCCGTTACCATTTGCTTTAAGTCTTCTATGTGGGCGATGCAAGAATCGGTGGCAACAACGGCTTTCATGGCATAAGGTAACAGTTCTTTGCCGGGTTCTGTGAGATAAACCTCATGACTATTTCGCTCAAACAGTGGCAAACCAATCTCCTGTTCCAGATGACTGATTTGCTGAGAAAGCGTACTCTGCGTTATAAATAACCGCCGACTTGCTTCAGAAAAATTGAGCGTTTCGGCTACTTTGAGAAAGTATTTCAACTGTCTAATTTCCATATCATCTTTTTACCATGAATGTAAAGGTATGTCTTGATTTACAATCCATGCCCACACACTTAATCAAACTATTGTATCTTGACATCGATATTCTCAATGTCCATGTGTTTGCGTTGTATCAATAAACGATATAATTTTATTTTTCGTCGACTGTACAGCATACTATGTACAAAGATGTTCGGAATAGCCACCCCAATGGCAATAACCAAAATAACCAAAGAAGCAAGCATGAAGTTGTGCATACCAACCGTTACTTCGCCCACTACTCCTTGCATATCTACAAAAGCGAACACTGCTCTGTACATTAAAACTCCTGGTACCATAGGGATAACACTGGGTATGGACAGGCATTGATGAGGCGTATGAAACCAGTGCATTGCCATGGTACATATCAAACTGATTAACGTTGAGCCTGCCAACGAGCCTATTATAAGCCCTTGATCCAATCCTATATTACCCGTACTGGGACCCAAGTTGACAAAATTACGATTGCACACTGCGATAATACCTCCTATGGCTATCATCGGCAAAAGGCGTTTGGGGGTATTAAATATGGTAGAGAATCCCATGGCAGAAATAGCAGCCGCAATAGCAAACTCCCAATAAGTGTGGTGAGGCGTCATTGACAAATCGCGCACAAAGTTATCAATTCCGCAAACCTTAATAGCAAAACCGATACCAAAGACCATGGCTACAATCATGAGAAAAACGTTAAGTGCACGGATTAACCCTGTCTGTATGTGTCCACCAAGCATGTCGCTCACGAAATTGATGAGCGGAACACCTGGCACAATGAACAAAGCACACGCCAACAATGGATGCCAAGGAGTGTTGGTAAGCATGAACGATGGTAACAAAGAGGCTATGCTTGCATTTAGCGAAAGGAACGAGCTGAGCCATGCCACAATCGTGGAAATGAATGCACCCACGCAAATACAAATGTATGTGTTGGCACCCTTCGCTCCCAAAAACATACGCAATCGGAAACCAAGGATAGCCGCCAATGATGCATAAAAGAAGGCCGGCCAATCACAACCAAACTGTATACAGAAACCACCACAGGCAAAGCCTGCGGCAGTGGCTACCTGCCAAGGCGTGTAATAACGTGGTCTCTTCTTGATTGCATCTAATTTTTCCTGATACTCATCTAAGCTGTAATTATACCGAATCGCATCCCATGTAAGATGACTTACTCGAGTAATCCCAGCCATATCAATGGCATGGCGATCGCATTTGCGAAATCTTGTATAGGAAGTACTTTCATCACTGTAGTTCACCAAAATAACATTATAGTTGATATACACGTGAAGAAACTGGCTCTCTAACCCCAAATATGCCTCTACACGCTTCATATCTCGAACTATCAAGGTAGTATCAGCAGAACAATCCATCAAGTAGCACCCTACTTGTAACAATAAATCCAGTTTACGATGCACCAGCTGTGCATCTGTCGTTATTTGTTTATTCTTAGTCATCTATCAAGAAACTTTATCCAAACACAAAAATCATCATCTGTATTGTCAGAATTCTTAGGAACATGGCAAACGGATATACGGTGGAATAACCTACCGACGGAGAATCGCTCTGTGTCATATCATTGACATAAGCCAATGCAGGAGGGTTGGTATGAGCACCCGCCAGTACTCCCACCAGCGTGAAATAATTAATGTGGAATACATATCTACCTATGATTCCCCCGAAGAGGATGGGCAACATTGTTATCAACAAACCGTATAAAATCCATTGCATACCCGACTGTGATACAATGGTTTGGACAAAGTCCTCACCTGTTCCGAGTCCCACACAAGCCAAGAATATACACAATCCGAAGCGGCGCAACATGAGGTTGGCACTGATGGTGTTGTAAGTCACCAAATTGTATTTAGGACCAAAATAACCAATCAAAATAGCCACAATGAGAGGACCACCCGTCAAACCTAAGCGTAGACTTGCCGAAATACCCGGAATAAAGAAAGGTACATTTGCCAAGATACATCCTAAAACGATACCCAAGAAGATAGGAATTAAGTTAGGACTGTTGAGACGCTTCATAGAGTTGCCCAACACTTGTTCTACATGACTGATGGAAAGTTCATTGCCCACCACCGTCAGTTTATCACCCATTTGCAGTTTCAATTGTCCTGTTGCCACCAAGTCAACACCCGAACGATTAACACGTGTCACGTTCACACCAAAGGTGTTTGGTATTTTCATCTGCTCTAATGTCTTGCCATTGACCGATGATTTGGTGATTAAGATGCGACGAGATACCATTTGTTTCCCGAACTTCTTCCAGTCTATTTCCTCTTTTGCGCCCAACAAAGCACAAATTGGTTCTTCATCTTTCGGTCGACTGACGATGAGTAGGCTATCTCCGAGCTGAATCGTTGTCTGTGCACTGACGATATTTTGATGTATCTGAGTTCCCTCGCGATAAATGCGAGAAACCATAAAATTGCGTTTCAACAGCTCTCTGAGGTGCTTTACCGTCACCCCTTGCATCATCTCGTTGCTCACTATCACCGCAAAAGTATTAACCGTCACCTCTTCTAAGTGTCCCACACCGACCAAAGCGGCAGCCTCTTCTTTTTTCACATTAATCCGAAGCACCCACTTCAAAATAATGAACGAAATGATAACTCCCAATACACCCATGGGATAGGTCACAGCATAACCGCTGGCAATGGTAGGAGCATCAATGTGACGCAGGTCACTGTAAGCCTGTTGTGCAGTACCCAAGCCAGGCGTATTCGTTACAGCACCCGACAAAATTCCGGCGATAGTGGTAATCGGTGTATCCGATATGTAATAAATGGAAATGGCGATAACCAAGCTCATGGCTATCACTATTGTCACCAACCCAATGAGCGTATTGCTGCCTCGTCTGAAAGAAGAAAAGAAACCAGGTCCTACTTCAAGCCCAATCGAATAGACAAACAATATCAAGCCAAATTCTTTGAGAAAGTGAAGTAAATGTTCGTCCAAATTAAACTGGAAATGCCCGAACAGCAAACCTGCAAACAATATCCAAGCCAAGCCCAGCGACACCCCGTGTACCTTCAGCTTGCCTAATGACAAACCAATCGTGATAACCAACGATAATATCATCACCGAATGGGCAACTCCTCCGCCCCAGAGTTCAGGAAATCCCCTGAAAAGATTCTCTATTACCTCCATTGCATATATTATAGTATTCGCTTACAAAGGTATCGAAATTAATAAACGCCACCAAATGGCAGCCATAAATTTTAACGATGTTCGTTATCATACTTTTCAATACCAACTTTTCGTCGTGAAGACAGCTGCTGTTTTTGTCCAATCATTTTACCAAAAAACGACCATCTAAAATCTTCAAAATAGAAAAATTTAATAGGCAAACGCCCTACAAAAATGGGCTGATTTTAACAAAATAAGCGCATTTTTAAGCTGAAACATTGAGTTTACGCTCTTGGAAACATGTATTAAAGGTGTTATTCACATACAGTAGCAGCATTAAAGTATGCAAATAGCAGGCTTATCTCAATGCTTCAATCGCCAAAAGGTGGTAAAAACACGAATGAAAAGAGACGACATAAGTATAACACATTAAATAACAACAAGTTAAGAAAGTCGCTCAAAATTCGCGTATTTGCGACCAACTTTGCCGTTGGTTGTTTTTACGCGAGTTATGAGAGGCACTTTGTAAAGAAAATTCAGCATTAATTATCCTTCAATCCTGCGTGTTGTCAATCTTACTATATGCTGTTTTATGGATGCTTTTCTTTATAAAAACATCAGTCCAAAATGATAGAGCTGTGGCTGATTCTTATCATAAGAAAACCGTTGCTTGTCTCTCTATCTCACGGAAGATGAACAAATGTGGCATGATAAATATTCGATACGAAAGGAGCAGCGGAAAAGAGGAATACATTTATAAATATGTTAAAATCGAAGAAAAAGCTATAATTATGGTTATTATTTGCATTATTATGGCTAAGAATTGATTGCATTTACAGATTTATTAGTAATTTTGTAATGTTTACAAACGAAACAAATCGTTTGTTCATTACATTACATAATCATAAAATAAAAACAATAAAAATGGAAACAATTATCAACGCACAAGTACCTGAGTTTAAGGTTCAGGCATTCCAAAAAGGAGAGTTTAAGACAGTTTCAAACGAAGATATCAAGGGCAAATGGGCAATCTTCTTCTTCTACCCAGCCGACTTCACCTTTGTATGCCCTACAGAGTTGGTTGACTTGGCAGGCAAATACGAAGAATTAAAGAAGATGGGCGTAGAGGTATTCTCTGTCAGCTGCGATACCCACTTTGTACACAAAGCATGGTATGACACATCTGACAGCATCAAGAAGATTAACTACACCATGCTTGCCGACCCATTGGCAGTATTGGCAAAGGGCTTTAGCGTGTACAAAGAGGATGAAGGTGTAGCTTATCGCGGTACGTTCTTAGTAGATCCAGAGGGCAAGATTAAGATTGCAGAGATTCAAGACAACAGTATTGGCCGCAACGCAGACGAGTTGGTACGTAAGGTATCAGCAGCACAGTTCGTAGAATCTCACCCCGGTGAAGTTTGTCCAGCGAAGTGGAAGCAGGGCGAAGAGACACTGAAACCAAGTATCGACTTGGTAGGAAAACTATAAAAAGACACAAGAACCAAACTTGACTGGTAGCTGAAAGAAAATACCTACGAACCAAGTATCGTTGTTGTTTTCTCCAGCTACCTTTTTTTATTCCTTTTGCATTTCCGCAAGAAACGCAAAGAAAAACAAACTACCCTCACATAATAAGTTATAGCACAATGTTAGATACAACCATCCTACAACAGGTTAAAGATGTCTTCAAAGACATAACCCACCAATATACTTTCAAAGTAACGGCGCATCCGCAACATGAAAAAGCCGCAGAACTAAAAGAATTTATCAACGACTTTGTTTCCACATCCCAGCTTTTTAAGGCACAATTTGTGGAGACCGATGACATGACTATTCAGTTCTCTCTGCTGAAAGACAATGAAGAAACAGGAGTAATGTTTCGTGGCATACCCAACGGTCATGAGTTTACGTCACTTCTTTTGGCTGTCCTAAATGCCGATGGCAAGGGTAAGAACCTGCCCGATGAGGCGATTTGCAAGCGCATCCAACGTCTCAAAGGAAACATCAAACTGCAAACATACGTCTCGTTAACCTGCACCAACTGTCCCGACATCGTACAGGCGTTGAACGTCATGGCGCTAATCAGTCCAAAAATTACGCACGAAATGATAGATGGCGCCTTGTTTCAAGACGAGGTAGAGCGCTTGAATATTCAAGCGGTGCCAACGGTATATGCCAACGGAGAGTTATTGCACATTGGACGAGGTAGCTTGGGAGAGCTGCTCACCAAATTAGAAGACATGATTGGTAGCGAAGAAGATGAGAACGAAGAACCAGTGAAACGCCATTACGATGTTGTAATTGTGGGAGGTGGTCCTGCTGGAGCGTCCGCAGCTATTTATTCTGCACGCAAGGGTTTGCATGTAGCTATCATTGCAAATAACATCGGTGGGCAGATGAAAGATACGGTTGGCATAGAAAACTTTATCTCTGTTCCCAAGACAACGGGAGCGAAGATGGCTGACAACCTCCTTACCCACCTCAAGGAATATTCTATTGATGTGTTTGACAACAGAAGGGTTGACAAGGCATTTTTCGACGAAGAACTAAAGAAGATACACATAAAAGGCGGTGAAATATTTATCTCACCTGCGGTTATCATTGCCACAGGTGCAAGTTGGAGAAAGCTCAACGTACAAGACGAAGCTAAATATATGGGGCATGGCGTACACTTCTGTCCCCACTGCGACGGTCCTTTTTATAAGGACAAGCATGTGGCAGTGGTCGGAGGAGGTAACTCTGGCGTAGAAGCGGCTATCGATTTGGCAGGCATCTGCAAACAGGTAACCTTGCTTGAATTTGGTGAGACCTTACGAGCTGACACCGTTTTACAAGACAAAGCGAAGAGCTTGGATAACGTGGAAATATTCACCATGGCACAAACTACAGCTATCGTGGGCGACGGACAGAAAGTAACAGCCATTCGTGTGAAGGACCGCAACAACGATGAAGAGCGTGATATAGCGGTAGACGGCATCTTTGTACAGATAGGATTGGCTGCTAATGCCGACCCTTTCCGTGAGGCGCTTCCGTTAAATCAACGTCACGAGATAGAGGTGGACAACTATTGTAGGACGTCCGTATCTGGTGTTTATGCCGCTGGAGACGTGACCAACGTACCTTATAAACAAATCATGATTGCCATGGGCGAAGGCGCCAAAGCTGCTCTTTCAGCCTTTGACGATAGGATTAGGGGCGTAATACCACGTCTTCAAGAATAATGCACGTTATCTCCATTCATGCAAATTGACATGAATGCTATAGATTGAACATTGTGAACAAGATTGACGAGAGCGATTGGTGGCATTGCACAACCCCAATCGCTCTTCTTGTTTCGTCATATATTTTATGGAAAGCTGCTCGGTTATATCACAGAAAAATTATTTTGGAATGAACTTTCCATACCTATCTATATACCCATCTTCATTGCCACGAATAGCCTCAAAATAAGGATATTCATCTCGCAAAGAAATATCATCATACTCAAAAGGAGCGATGATAGTATCCTTTCCATCGGGAAGTATCAGTCCCATCTTGTCCCCTTTTTGCACAATTACAGGCATAGTCATGAGGTCATCAACATAAACATAACACGTACGAACAAAATCATATATGGGGTGAACCATGATTTCTCCCTGATAATTCTTGAGACCAAATTTGCCTTGCTCCTCAATTACCTCATGATACCGAATGTATTTACTCTTCACACGCTCCAAATAAAACGCCATTTTACGTTCATCATGCATCAATGTGAGCAAATAGCTGAATGTATCACAGTAATTAGCCATGGCACGTGCCACCACTATTTGCCAGTCTAACCCGCTCAACACCTTGCGGTTTAAGTCAATATAACGAGCAATGGCTTCTTCTTTTTGCGGAATAGTCAGCGTAGACAAATTTGCTTCAAACTTTTCCATCATGGTCTTTGAGCCAGACATTGCTTTGATATAGCGGTGTATCTGGCGTGACATCTCATCACAAACAAACTTATCTATTTGTCGCAACTCAATGCTGTCTACGTATTTATCTGATAAATTATCTTGTGTTTTCTTTTCCATGGTTTGCTCTCCTTTCGGTCCAAAGATACTCAAAAAAAATAAATTGTACCACGAATGTCATATTATTTTGGTTTTTTTGAGCAGATAATCACTAACTTTGCAATCTATAAATGTGAACATTTAACAGGTGTCATTCCGAAAAATGGTATATGTTCATTGAACGAAAACTCATATTATCAAAGTTATGAAGAAAATATTAATCAGTTGTGTTTTATGTTTATGTGCCTTAATTACTCAGGCACAAGTAGAAAGACCCAAATTAGTTATCGGATTAGCAGTAGACCAAATGCGATGGGACTACCTGTATTATTATTACAATGAATTTGGAGAAGGCGGCTTCAAAAGACTTCTCAACGAAGGTTTCAGCTGTGAGAAAACGCTTATCAACTACACACCAACGGTCACAGCTATTGGACATACAAGCATTTATACAGGAAGTGTTCCCGCACTTCACGGTATTGCAGGCAACAATTTCAGACTGAATGGACAACCCGTGTATTGTTGTTTTGATAAAAATGTCAAGAGTGTGGGAAGCAATAATAGTGCAGGGCAGATGTCACCTCATAATCTACTTGCCACAACAATAGGCGACCAGCTAAGGATTGCCACCAACTATCAATCAAAAGTGATTGGCATTGCATTAAAAGATCGCGCTGCAATACTTCCAGCAGGACACGCTGCGAATGCTGCCTATTGGTGGGACAAGAAAGCTGGACACTTTGTTACAAGCTCGTTTTATATGGATAAGTTGCCTAAATGGGTGACCAAATTCAACAAAGACAATCAGACAGAACCAGGATTCGATATGCTTGCCGACACGAAAGGAATTACCATGACCTTTAAGATGGCAGAAGCTGCACTCCAAAACGAACAGCTTGGCAAGGGAAATACTACGGATATGTTATGCGTTAGTGTGTCCCCAACGGATATTATCAGTCATATTTATGGCACTCGACGCCCTGAAGTAAAGGCTGCTTATCTGCAATTAGACAAAGAATTGGCACAATTTCTAAAGACATTAGATGCACAAGTTGGTCGTGGCAACTATCTTCTTTTCTTATCTGCTGACCATGGTGGTGCTCACAACCCTAATGAGATGAAGGCTCAGCGCATACCAGCAGGTGGATACGATGCAAATGCCACCATGGATAAGTTAAACGCTCATTTACAACAAAAGTTTGGCGTAGACAGCTTATTTAATTGGTTTTACGCTTATTCCCTGCACATTAACCAAGGAGCTATTGCAAAAGCAAATCTTCAAATTGACAAAGTTAAGCAAGAAGCTGTCAACTTTTTAAGCAAAGATCCACAATTCGCATTTGTTGTAGATATGCAAAATTTGAATGCGACCACTTTGCCTTCCAAACTAAAAGAACAATTAGCAAACGGTTATCATCTTCATCGTAGCGGAGACATTCAAGTTGTTTGCAACCCAAACGTAGTGGCTGCTAAGGTAGATGAGAAGTACATTGGCACCACACACAGTGCTTGGAATCCATACGATGCACACATTCCTCTCATCTTTATGGGCTGGAAAGTTGAACATGGACAAACAGCAGAGACTACACACATTGTAGATATAGCCCCCACAGTCTGCTCCATGCTCCACATACAAGAGCCGAATGCTTGCATTGGAGAGGCGATTGAAGAAGTTGCCGACAATGATTAAAGCTTTGTAAAGGATGATAGTGCGTTACATAAAACGCCACATTAGCACCATTATAGCAAAAGGCTTGATAAGGAAATCCTTGTCAAGCCTTTTGCTGTAAGTGTTTATCTCTCCACGAAAGGAAAAGGGATTGAGAACAAAGGTAGGGTTAGTACCTGAAAGAACTACCACCTAAAAACTCCCGAATAAGACTTGTAGGAGGCAAATCTCTGTGAGAAATCGGTTTGATGTACGCTAAGAACTTCCGCAATCTGTAAGCCTCCGCATATTCTTCGCAATTCTCTGGCACCTGCTCTAACAATGGGACAGCTTGCGACTTGATGACGGCAAGCTCGTAAAGCATGGCAGTATTAAACATGATGTCCGCATTCTCTTGATAAGGAAAAATCCATTTTGTCTCGCCAGCTCTTACACTTGGCCATCGTTTAATGGTCTCTTGCGCACTCACGCCACGATATTTATTATCCCGAATGATACGCCTCAACAACCGATTGTCTGTGGTTGGAATATAATTATGGTCATCTAAAAGAATCGTTGTCAATGCAGATATATATACTTTAAACTTCTGTTCGTCGGGAATTTGAGCGGTCAATTCAGGATTCAAAGCATGGATTCCCTCAACCACCAGTACCTGTCGCTCCTCCAAACGCATTTTCTTTCCACTCTTTTCGCTTTTTCCTGTCAGGAAATTATATTTGGGTAATTCCACTTCATCTCCACGGAAAAGCGCACTAAACTGCTCGTTGATGAGTTGAAGATCCAAAGCATAGAGACTTTCATAATCAAAATTTCCATTGCTGTCTAACGGTGTTCGATGACGATCTACAAAATAGTCGTCAAGCGAAATCTGCACAGGACGAATGCCATTGGCTAATAATTGGATGCTCAATCGCTTGCAGAATGTTGTCTTCCCTGAAGAAGAAGGACCAGCGATGAGCACCATTCGAACATCTGGATGCATGGCAATGCGGTCAGCTATCTGTGAGATTTTCTTTTCCTGGAGTGCCTCACTGATGTTTATCATATCGGTAGCATGTCCCTGTTGCACAGCTTCGTTAAAATCGCCAACGGTACTTACCCCTAATATGTGCTGTCTTCGATGCTGCTCCAAGAATACTTCAAACATTTTGTCTTGTCGTATCAATTCGCCTAACTTTGCTGGGTTTTCTTTAGAAGGAATACGCAGCAACAGTCCCTCGTAATATTTTTCCAGTCCAAAGAGATAGATGTCTCCCGTGTTTGGCAATAAGGAACCATAATAATAGTCCACATAATCATCAATCTGATGATACACTGTGTACAACGAGCCGATGCTCCGCAACAGTTTCACCTTAGCCTCATCCCCTTTTTGTTCAAACATCTCGATGGCATCTTCTGTAGGAACTTGATAGCGCACAATGGGGATTTTAGCATCAATAATCTGTTGCATGCGCTCACGTACACGCACAGCATCCTCTTCACTCACCTCATGTCCTACCTTTAGATTAATGTAATAACCATTCGATACAGGGATATCAATCACTACTTCCGACCCTGGATATAAGTCGTGTACAGCCTTACAAAGTATAAAAAACAAAGTTCGCGTATAGTTACGTTGTGCAGAACTACTGTGCATATCCAAGAACTCAACATCCTTGTTATGATATAGACACAAGTTCATCCCGCAAACTTTATTATTCACCTTTGCACAGATGGGTCCAAAGGGCATTTCTAATTTAAATTCATCAAAAACTTCAGAAAGTGTGCTTCCGATGGCTACATCTTTAATTTTTTTATTATTTTTGCAACGTATATGCAGCATCTGTTTCATTTGGTCTACTGATTTAAGTTCGTGAAAGTTATACGATGTAAAGTTAATCATTTTTCTCGAAGTACAAAAATATATCGCATTACAATACAATTATGATGACAACGAGTGAGTACTTAGCTATTTTTTTTAAGATTATTGGTTCTCTATCCCTGCTCATTTATGGCATGAAAGTCATGAGTGAGGCATTACAAAAAATGGCGGGCGCACAGTTACGTCACATCTTAGGAGCCATGACCACCAATCGATTCACTGGAATGCTCACTGGAACATTCATTACCTGTGCCGTTCAGTCGTCTTCGGCTACCACGGTCATGACGGTTTCGTTTGTAAATGCAGGCTTGCTCACCTTGGCACAAGCTATATCAGTCATCATGGGTGCGAATATTGGTACCACGCTCACCGCATGGATTATGTCGTTGGGCTACTCCGTAGACTTGACAAGTTTTGTGTTTCCTGCCTTTTTGGTCGGCATTATCCTCATCTACAGCCGTAAGATGCGCTATATAGGTGATTTCCTCTTCGGACTTTCCTTCATGTTTTTCAGTCTTGTACTACTTAGTGTCGCTGGGAAAGAACTACAATTAGAGAACAATCCAGCAATCATCGATTTCTTCAAGTCGTTTGATGTAGATTCCTATCTTACCATTCTTTCCTTTTTATTGATTGGTACTGTTATTACCTGTTTAGTCCAATCTTCTGCTGCCGTCATGGCGATTACCATCTTATTATGCTCCACTGGCGTACTACCGATTTATCTCGGAATAGCCTTGGTGATGGGTGAAAACATTGGTACTACAGCCACTGCCAACCTTGCAGCCTTAGGGGCAAACACACAAGCTCGGCGTACAGCCTTGGCACATTTGGTGTTTAATGTCCTCGGAGTGATTTGGGTACTTTGTGTTTTCTATCCTTTTGTAAATGGCGTTTGTAGTCTTGTTCATTACGATCCCACCAATCATGTCCTGACACAAGAGCAATTAGCCGTGAAACTTCCTATTGTTTTGGCTGCTTTTCACACCTCTTTTAATGTGTTGAACACCTCTGTTCTCATTTGGTTCATTCCACAAATTGAGAAATTAGTATGTGCAATGATTAAACCAAGCAAAAAAGATGATGAAGAAGACTTCCGCTTACGCTTCATTCAGATGGGCATTATGAAGACTCCAGAGCTATCTGTTTTGGAAGCACATAAAGAGATTCAATCCTTTGCCGAACGTATCCAGCGCATGTTCAACATGGTCAGAGAGTTGTTAGGAATAGAGGATGAAAACAAGTTTGCAAAACTTTTTGACAGAATAGAGAAGTATGAGGGCATCAGTGACAACATGGAAATAGAGATTGCCAACTATTTAGATCAGATTGGAACGGCACATCTCAGCGATGACACCAAGTTGAAAATCCGTTCCATGCTGCGACAAATTACCGAGATAGAAAGCATCGGGGACAGCTGTTACAATATTGCTCGTTCATTGAAACGTAAACGTGCAGGTAAAGAAGAGTTCACGGAGAAACAATATGAGCAGATGCATCAGATGTTTGAGTTGACAGATGACGCACTTACTCAAATGAATGTGTTGTTATCTGGGCGCAAATCTAACCTTGACGTCAATCGCTCTTTCAATATCGAAACCGAGATTAACAACTATCGCAATCAACTCAAAACAAAAAATATCACAGATATCAATAACCACCTATACACTTATGCTATTGGTACTATCTACATGGATATTATCCAAGAATGCGAAAAACTCGGTGACTATGTCGTGAACGTGGTTGAAGCGCGCATGGGTATTCGCCAGCACAATGTGTAGTGATTCAAGGCACCTTAGCTGTCGAATACTCGTAAAAGCCAAAACTACAAGTTGAAAGTGAAACTTTAATCCTTGATTTCTCCCATCTCCGCCCATATTTTCAAAAAGCGTTGATGGTCTACTTTCTTTTCACAATTCACTTTCACACCAGCGTCTTCCAGCCATGCATAAGCCTCTTGACTCATCACATCGGCATAGACTTCTACCACGCCCCCTTCGGTCATGGCACGTGCGGCTGTTTTTCCTACCGCCTTCACAGCTATCTTAGATTTTAAGAGAGATTCGGGTGCATCGTTCAAAAGGTGGTAGAGCGTCCGAACCCCACGCCCCTTAAAAGTGCGAATATTCCCCTCGTGTAGCAACACCATTGAGCAATCCTCGGTGTGTAACATATCAATTAATTCACTCATCATAAGCATTCCCCCTCCTGTTGATTGAACTCTTGAGTCGTGTAATGAAGTTTCTTTGTCTACATCATTATGATGTCTATCGCAAATATACGAATTATTTTGGAGAACATCAAACTTTTCACCGTTATTTAAGGCTGGTTCTATAAATTACCACCACACATAGTCATCAAATGTTTATGAAATACGTTTTGTTATCTTTTGGCTTCTTTTTGGTTCAAAATGTAAGTTCGTTCAGTCGTGTAGCTCGCTACACTCCTTCACTCTCTTGCATTTTGGCCTCAAAAATAAACTCAAAATCTAACAAAGCTAATTTATAGAACCAGCCTTAACAGACTGTTTTGGTAAGGAAAACAGTCTGTTTTGCGCTCCAAAATAGACTGTTTTACCGAACTCATGCGTATCTTTAAGCAGACGAGAGGATGCAATTAGATTGTACACCTCATCGTTTGTCCCACTTCCACTCGCCCACAAGAAGCGGCTAATCCAATATCCGAAGCAAGTCTTTCATCCCCTCGCTCGCCCCTTTTTGAATGTGTTCGAGGCGAGCAATACCACTGGTTCCGACATGATCGGGATCAATTAAATAAATTGGACAACCTGATTTTGTATATCTCACCAATCCAGCAGCAGGATAAACATTAAGAGAGGTTCCTATGATGACAAAGATATCAGCTTGTTGAACATACTGTGCAGCTACAGAAATCATGGGCACACTCTCACCAAAGAAAACGATGAAAGGACGCAAAAGAGAACCGTCATCGGCTTTTGCACCGGGAGTAACCTCCGCATTTTCTTTCGTAAGTTCGCGAATGTAAGCCTCATTATAAGGCTCACGACTGGAGCAGACCTTTGTCAATTCACCATGTAGATGAACAACCCGTGACGAACCAGCTCGTTCATGCAGATTGTCGACATTCTGTGTGATAACAGTTACATCATACTTCTCTTCCAACTGTTGTATCAATCGATGCCCTTCGTTGGGCTGAGCATCATACAGCTTTTTACGAAGCATGTTGTAAAAGTTAGTTACCAGCGTAGGATTGGCTTCCCAACCTTCATGAGAAGCCACCTGCTCTACAGGATAATTCTCCCAAAGTCCATCACTACCTCGAAAGGTCTTAAACCCACTCTCCACTGACATTCCAGCGCCTGTTAAAAACACTATCTTTTTCATGATTATATTGTTGTCTATAAATTTATTTTCCCAAAAATAGACATTATTGTGCCATTTCATCATCATAAAAGTAAACCGACCGAACACAAACAAGTTTACTTAGTTTGTTGAGGCGCAGTTTAATTTTTACAAAAATAGTATTTTTTTGATAAATAAATCCCGTCTATGATAGTTTTTTGTTATCTTTGTCCCTGTTTTAAAACAATACATACCAACTATAATTAATTGAATATGGACAAAGTAAGTTACGCTTTGGGGCTCGGTATCGGTCAACAGTTATCTGATATGGGTGCCAAGGGGCTTAATATAGACGATTTTTCACAAGCCATTAAGGATGTAATCGCAGGTACAAAACCACAAATTAGCAACGAGGAAGCACAAACCTTGGTACAAACTTTCTTCCAAGAACAAGAGGCCAAGCAGCGTGCGGCTGCCGCAGAAAAAGGAAAAGTAGCCATGACAGAAGGACAAAACTTCCTTAACGAAAATGCAAAAAAAGAGGGAGTGATTACTTTACCATCAGGCTTACAATATCAAGTGCTTTCAGAAGGTACTGGTAAAAAACCTAAAGCTACCGACCAAGTGAAATGTCATTACGAAGGAATGTTGGTAGACGGAACCCTTTTCGACAGTAGCATTCAGCGTGGAGAGCCAGCTACATTTGGGT
This sequence comes from Prevotella sp. TCVGH, assembly GCF_023522295.1. Taxonomy (NCBI): domain Bacteria; kingdom Pseudomonadati; phylum Bacteroidota; class Bacteroidia; order Bacteroidales; family Prevotellaceae; genus Prevotella; species Prevotella sp. TCVGH. The sequence continues at coordinate 29,110 of NZ_QFFX01000007.1, forward strand.
TAAACCAAGTCATTGCAGGTTGGACAGAAGGCTTACAACTGATGAAAGAGGGTGCCAAATACCGCTTCTTCATTCCCTACCACTTAGGTTATGGCGAGCATGGTGCAGGTTCTTCTATTCCTCCTTTCGCAGCACTCATATTTGACGTAGAACTCATCGAAGTAATTTAATAAAACAATAAACAATGAAAAAACTAACTTTTGTAGCCGCTTTGGCTATTGCTGCTGCAACATTTACAGGTTGTGGCAATTCAACTCCTAAAGCAGATCTAAAGACCGATATTGACACCCTGAGCTATGCCATGGGTATGTCACAGACACAAGGTCTGAAAGACTTCTTGGTAGCTCGTATGAACATCGATACCACTTATATGGATCAGTTCATCAAAGGCTTAAACGAGGGTGCTAATGCAGGCGATGATAAAGCTCGCGCTGCTTATTATGCAGGTATCCAAATTGGACAACAGATTAGCAACCAAATGATTACTGGTATCAATCAAGAAGTATTTGGTAGTGACTCTACCAAGAGTATCTCCTTGAAAAACTTCATGGCTGGTTTCATTACAGGAACAACTGGCAAGAAGGGTTTGATGACCATTGAACAGGCTGGCGAGACAGCTCAAAAGAAGATGGTTGCCATTCGCAGCAAGATGATGGAAAAAGAATACGGCCCCAACAAGGCAGCTGGTGAGAAATTCCTTGCTGAAAACAAGAATAAGAAAGATGTAAAGACCTTACCAAGCGGTGTACAGTACAAAGTTATCAAAGCTGGTAACGGTGCAATGCCATCTGATACCTCTATGGTAAAGGTTCACTATGAAGGAAGAACCTTGGATGGGAAAGTGTTTGACAGCTCATACAAGAGTGGAAACCCTGTGACCTTGCGTGCCAATCAGGTCATCAAAGGCTGGACAGATGCACTCGTTCACATGCCAGTAGGTTCTGTTTGGGAAGTGTATATCCCTCAAGACTTAGCTTACGGAGAGCGTGAACAGGGACAGATTAAGCCATTCTCTGTACTCATCTTTAAGATTGAATTACTAAGCATAGAAAAATAAGTTGCTGTTCGCAACATTATCACATTTACAAAGGCTCACCCTGTATGTGCTGGTTTCTGATACAAATAGGAAACAGAGCAATTCATATAAGGTGAGTCTTTCTTAATTTTACCATTAAATTATGAAGAAAATCATTCTCTTTTCGCTATGCTTCTTAGCCATATCCATCAATTCATGGGGTACAACTGACAAAAAGAAGCATCAAAAAAAACAGACTAAAAGTACAGCACAAGCCATCTTAACCCCGCAAGATTCGTTGAGCTTTGCTACAGGTATGGCAGCAACCAACGGACTACTTCCTTTTTTACAACACGAGTATGGGGTTGATGAAGCACACATGAACGAGTTCTTAACCGCTTTTCAAGAAGCATTGGAGCAGGTAGATACGCCTGAGTTTAAGGCTCGTCATGCAGGTCAAGCCATCGCACGAATGGTAAAAAGCCGCATTCTTCCACAAACTACTGAGGCTTTCAAAGGAACTCCAGAAGAGATAAATACCAAAATCTTTGAACAAGGATTTATGGCAGGAATACAGAACGATACAACCATATACACTGTGAACCAAGCCTCTGAACTGTTCCGTGAGCGTGCAACTGCTGCCAAAGAGGCTAAAGAGAAAGCTTATAAGGATGCAAACACGGCATGGTTGAAAAATAATTCAACACAACCAGGCGTTAAGACAACCCAAAGTGGATTGCAATATAAAATCATCACTGCTGGAACAGGAGAAGTGCCACAGAAAGAAGATAAGGTAACGGTGAAGTACGAAGGCAAGACTATTGACGGAAAGATATTCGATAGTTCTTACCAACGCAATCCACAAACCACTTCGTTTCGCTGCGATCAGGTGATTAAAGGTTGGACAGAAGCCCTCTCTATGATGCCAGTAGGTAGTAAATGGGAATTGTATATTCCACAAGAATTGGCATATGGCGCTCGTCAAGCAGGACAGATACAGCCATATTCCACTTTGATTTTCACAGTAGAACTTATCAGTGTGGAAAAAACAACAAAGCCAGAAAGTAAGAAATAACTGTCTTTTTTCGTATTCGCCATACGCCCCAAAGGGTGTAACAACGCTGAATACAGACCATACATATGAACCTATTGTCCAAAAAGTATAAGTATTTTTGGCAATAGGTTTTTTACTTTTTACAACAATAGTTCCTACTTAAGGCTGGTTCTATAAATTAGCTTTGTTAGATTTTGAGCTTATTTTTGAGGTCAAAATGCAAGAGCGTGAAGGAGTGTAGCGAGCTACACGACTGAACAATCTTGCATTTTGAGCCAAAAAGAAGCCAAAAGATAACAAAACGTATTTCATAAAATTTTAATGACTATATGCGGTGGTAATTTATAGAACCAGCCTTAATTCTTCTCATCCACAGGTTATAATGAGCGGTAAGTGTTATTTTTATAGACCATTTGTTGATTTTTTCAATTAAAATTCTTATTTTTGCTATCACATTAACTTAAACATAACAATAACAAATGGGAAAAGACTCAGAAAAAATTGATAATCTTGACAAGAAGATTTTAAGCATCTTGGCAAATAACGCACGCATGCCATTCAAAGATGTTGCAGCAGAATGTGGCGTTTCTCGTGCAGCTGTTCACCAACGTGTGCAACATCTCATAGAGAATGGAGTCATTACTGGTAGTAGTTTCAACGTGAACCCTAAGAGTTTAGGCTATTCTACATGCACCTATATTGGGCTCAATCTGGAACGTGGAAGCATGTACAAAAAGGTGGTTGAGCAACTCCAAGGAATCCCAGAGGTAGTAGAATGTCACTTTACCACAGGTTCTTACACGATGCTACTCAAGTTGTATGCTCGCGACAACGAACAGCTGATGGACTTACTCAACAATCACATACAGACGATTGCAGGTGTAATGAGTACCGAAACCTTGATTTCATTAGATCAAAGTATTAAACGTGAAGTTCCAGCTAACGTGGACGAACTATGATAGATTTCGATCTTCGTGCTGATTTAGACCGTATTCATTCATCTTTTCCACCCGCCAAGCACCGTCCCATCATTGGCATTACCACCAATTATGCCGATGGCGATGCTTCTATACGCGAACGTTACTACCAGCAAGTAACCGAGGCTGGAGGCACGCCATTGCTCATTCCACCGATAGAGAATGTCGATGTAATGATCAATACTCTTGAAAATATCGATGCGTTGATACTTTCGGGCGGGGCTGACCACAACCCTTTGTGGTTGGGTAAGGAGCCAGAAAAAGGATTGGGGCATATCAATGCCACCAGAGATTTACCTGAATTGCGGCTTGCTGTATTGGCTTATCATCGACAAATCCCAATGCTTGGCATTTGCAGAGGAATGCAAACGCTTGCCATTGCCTTGGGAGGAGAGGTGACACAAGACATCCACACGCAAATTAAACACGATCAGGATGCCGATAAAAACGAACCGACACACAGCATTTCGATTGAAAAAAACAGCACGCTCTATCATATCTATCCATCTGAAAAGCTATTTGTTAACTCTTTTCATCACCAAGCGGTAAGCAATACGGGAGACAGATTTGTTGCCACAGCTACTGCTCCAGACGGCATTATTGAAGCAATGGAGAGTACTGAATATAAATCTATCTTGGGCGTTCAGTGGCATCCAGAATGGCTGGAAAAGGCAGGTCTTCCTCTTTTCGAGTGGCTTGTCAAGCGTGCAACAGAATTTGCAACTGCCAAAACCCTACACCAACGCATCCTCACCCTCGATTCACACTGCGACACACCTATGTTTTTTCCGCAAGGCATACACTTTGAGCAGCGTGACAGTCGTATCCTTGTAGACCTGCACAAAATGTCTGAAGGTCACCAAGATGCTGTGACCATGGTGGCTTACCTGCCGCAAACCATGCCCGGAGAGACATTTGCAGACATCGCACCTTTTAAGGTTGAAGGTCCTAAGGCATACGCTGACCTTATCTTTGACAAGATAGAAGAAATAGTAAAATCAAACAACAAGTACCTTGCACTTGCTCGTCATCCTGAACAACTCTACGAAAACAAGCAGCAGGGGAAAAAGAGTATCGTGCTTGGCATTGAGAATGGCCTTGCCATAGAAAACGATATTCGTAACGTACAACATTTTGCGCAGCGGGGTATTACCTACATTACACTGTGTCACAATGGTGACAATGCCATCTGTGACAGTGCTCGCAAGAGCACGAACACGCATCACGGTGTGTCCGATTTTGGTGAGAAAGTGATTCAAGAAATGAACAATTGTGGCATTATGGTCGACCTCTCGCATGGTGGCGAACAGAGTTTTTACGATGCGATAGACATCAGTAAGTCGCCTATTGTATGCAGCCACAGCAACTGCAAGGCTCTCTGTGATGTCCCACGCAATCTCACCGATGACCAACTGCGTGCTATCGCCAAGGTGGGAGGTGTGGTACAGACGACTTTCTACCATGGATTTTTGCGCTCCGACAGCGTTAAAGCCAGCATCCTTGACGGTGTACGTCACTTGGAACATGCTATTGAAATCATGGGAATTGACCACGTTGGCATAGGAACTGACTTTGACGGAGACGGTGGGGTGTGCGGTATGGCTGATTCATCGTATATGATCAACTTCACTATTCAGTTGTTGCGTCGCCGTTACAGCGATGAAGATATTGCCAAGATATGGGGCGGCAACTGGCTCAGAGTCATGCGACAGGCACAAGAACTGAAAATAAAATAGACGCACAGGCTGGCACATCACAACGAATAACCAAGCATAGAAATGAAGAAAAAGAAAATAATCATGGGAGTAGGAACAGGAATCCTTTTGGCTGCTGTTGCTTTTTGGGGGTGGCATTCCACACAAGCAACTTCGACAGAAATAACAAATGAAATGGAAAGCGCCATGCACAACGAACCTGTTGGTCCTGCTTTTGAAGCCGATTCTGCATACCATTATATTGAAGCACAATGCAGTTTCGGGCCTCGCACCATGAACAGCGAAGCACACGAACAATGTGCGGAGTGGATTATTGAAAAGTTCAAGGCATTTGGTTGTCAAGTAAGTACTCAAAAAGCCGAACTGAAAGGCTACGATGGTACCTTGCTAAAGGCTACCAATATCATGGCACAATACAAACCAGAAGCACAAAAGCGCATCTTGCTATGCGCTCACTGGGACAGTAGACCATGGGCGGATAACGACCCAGATAGTACCAATTGGCACAAACCTGTAATGGCTGCTAACGACGGAGCCAGCGGAATAGCGGTGATGTTGGAGATAGCCCGACTACTTAGCAAAGACTCTACGCTGAATTACGGGATTGACTTCGTTTGCTTTGATGCTGAAGACTGGGGTACTCCGCAATGGGCAGAGCAACAGGACGGAGAAGATGCATGGGCATTGGGGGCACAGTATTGGTCGAAAAACCTCCCTGACAACTACCGACCCCTCTATGGCATTTTGTTGGATATGGTGGGGGGTCAAGGAGCAAAGTTCTACCAAGAATTGGCATCCAAACGATATGCGCCAGAGATTATAAATAAGGTGTGGTCGGCTGCAAGTGCTGCTGGCTATGGAAGTTATTTTATAAAACAAGATGGAGGTTATATTACCGACGACCATATCCCTTTGAACGAAAATGCCAAAATACCTACCATTGACATCATCCCCTATTATCCCGACTGTGCGCAAAGCAGCTTTGGTCCCACTTGGCACACCATCTACGACACGATAGAGCATATTGACAAGAATACGCTCAAGGCTGTAGGACAAACCATTATCCAAGTACTGTTTAGCGAAGAAAACTGAACTTCGACATGTGCTATCGACAAACAGCTTGAATAGGCGTTGTCATCAAGCCAATAAATCTCACAACCCATAAGAACCACTACATACGACTGGTGGTTCTTTTTGTTTGTCATTTGTAAAAAATATATTTAATATTTTTTATTAATTAAATACTCCAAAAAGCGCACTGCTTACGATAAAAAGCTATAAATTTGCTACCTGTTAACCTTTTGACTTTACATTTTTACAATGATTGTTCATTAATATTAACCAATAACCTTATCAAAAAATGTGTAACCTAATGACTATTGACGCTAAAGCAAGAAGCTTGTTGCTCGTCTGTGCCATTGCTTTACCATGTTTGGTCTTTGCTAATCATGGGCAGATGGTACTTCCAAAACAAACAATCGCAGCCTCTACCCAACAAAATGGAGTGAGAGGAAAGGTAGTAGACAAGGCAGGTGAGCCTCTCATAGGTGTAACTATTACCGAAGTAGGTACTGCTAACAAAACCATAAGCGATGCTGATGGTAATTTTACTCTCACGCTCAGCAAGAAAAACAATCGCATCACTTTGTCGTATGTCGGTTTTACCGACCAGACGGTAGTGGCTACTGACGGCATGATAGTCACCTTGCAACCACAGGAAACTGAACTTTCAGAAGTAGTAGTGGTAGGCTATGGAACTCAACGCAAAGAGAGTTTGACGGGTGCCATGGCTAACATTAAGAGTGAAAAGCTCAAAGATATCACATCTGCCTCTGTAGAAAACATGCTTAATGGAAAAGCTGCAGGAGTCTATGTTGCACCAGGAAGCGGTCGACCTGGGACTTCGGGAGCAATTGTGATACGTGGGCAAACCTCTATCAACGGTGCTACAGCCCCATTATGGGTCATCGATGGCATCATCGTTGGTAACAGTCCTGGAGAATTGAACCCTGCAGATATTGAGAGCTTAACTGTCTTGAAAGATGCTGCCTCAACAGCCATATATGGTTCGGAAGGTGCCAATGGTGTAATAGTTGTAACCACAAAAAAGGCTAAAAGTGGTCGAACAGCCTTCAATATCACAGCGAAAACAGGTATCAGCACGCTGAGTCGCGGTCACATGCAAATGATGGACGGTGCCGAGTTCTACGATTTCTACAAGTCGTTTGCCAATGTAGACCAAGTTAAGTTCAAGAGATGGACGCCAGACCTTAGAAACCAAAACTTCGATTGGTTTAAGTTGGCTACACAAACAGGCTTCACACAAGACTACAACCTGACTGTTTCAGGTGGAGATGATAAGTTGAAATCATTTTTCTCCTTAGGGTATTACAATGAAGAGGGTGCGATAAAAGGCTACGATTACGATCGATATTCGGCTCGTATGAGCCTGTCGTACCAGCCAGCTCGTTGGCTTAGCATCACACCTTCGTTCAGTGGCTCGCTTCGCAACGTTTCCGACAAGCAACACGATGTAGGCTCAATGTTCTACATGATGCCTTGGGATAGTCCTTATGACGAGCAAGGAAACTTGGTACCTAACCAATATTCGGGTTGGGTAAACAGCAAGGGAACCAACTATCTATACGATTTACAGTGGAACCACAACGAAGAGAAACAATACGAAGTGGTAGGTGGATTGGATTTCAAGGTAGATTTTACCGATTGGTTGTCGTTCACATCGTCTAACAACTATCGCTATAGTAACCTTGAAAATCATGGATACTACGACCCACGTTCGAGCGCAGCAGGAGGAGATACACATGGACGTATCACTGAATGGAGAGAAAGTTGGGTTCGCAGATACTCCAGCCAAATCTTAAGATTTGAAAAAATGTTTGAGGCACATCGTGTTTCCGGTATGCTCGCATACGAGTTCAACGACTACGAGCATAATTATATTGACGCATACGGTACAGGATTTGTACAAGGGTTTGAATCTCTCAGCACAACCTCTAAGCCTGAAAAACTGAAAGGCGCACCAACAGCATGGGCAAAGCAGTCTTTGTTCACACAATGGAAGTATTCATACGATGACAAGTTGTTTGCAGAACTTTCGCTGCGTCGCGACGGTAGATCCAATTTCGGTATCAACAATCGCTATGGCAACTTCTTCTCCGTCAGTGGAGCGTGGAGTATTAACCGCGAAAAATGGTTCACATTAGAATGTGTGGACTTGCTGAAGCTGCGTGCATCTTACGGTTCTGTTGGTAACGTTCCAATTGAGTTGTATCCCTCTTATTCGCTTTACTCGGTAGGTGTAAACTACGATAGTATGCCTGGTGCACTCATTAGTCAGGTTGGAAACCCCAATCTTACATGGGAAAAGACATTCACCTCAGGCATTGGCGTAGACTTGTCGCTTTTCAAAAACCGTATTCGCCTGACGTTAGACGGATATGTTAAGAATACCAGCAACATTCTCTACAAGGTACCCGTCACTGGATTGACTGGCGTGACCAGCATTTGGAAGAACATAGGTAAGATGCGCAATACAGGAGTAGAGCTAACCTTAGGTGGTGACATCATCAGAACCAAAGATCTTACATGGGCTGTTGACTTGAACCTTACACACAACGCCAACGAATTGCGTGACCTTTACAAACAGTTGGATAAGAACGGTAACTACATTGTAAAGCCTGTTTTGATTAGCGATGGAACAACCATTGCTGGTACAGCACAGCGTATTTTGGAAATTGGAGAGCCTGTTGATACATATTATATGAAAGAGTGGGCAGGCGTAAACAAGGAAGACGGACGCCCTATGTGGTACACTACAGACAAAAACGGCAATAAGGTAACCACCTCGAACTATGCCAAGGCATCGGATTTCAAATGCGGTAAAGCCTCGCCCGACTTATTCGGAAGCGTCTCAACAGCTCTTTCTTATAAGAACTTTGACTTGCATGCCAACTTTGGTTATTCCATTGGAGGACAGATATACAGCTACTATCGACAAGAATTCGACTCGGATGGAGCATACGCTGGCGACCGCAATCAGATGAAATTACAAAGCGGATGGACACGTTGGCAAAAGCCCAACGATGAAGCTACGCACCCAAGAGCCTTGTACAACAACCAAGATAAAGGTAACCAAGCTTCATCTCGATATCTTGAGAGTAGCGACTACTTAAAGTTGCGCTCACTCACATTAGGTTATAATGTAGACATGAACCGCTTTGGCATTAAGAATATGCGCATATCACTAACGGGAGAAAACCTATTTACCATTACCAATTATTCTGGAGTAGATCCTGAATTACCTGCAGGAACTAACGACAAGGGTGTACTGAGCGTGATGAATACTGGAGGAACCTATGTATATCCCATGGTACGGAAATTTATGCTGGGACTTAATCTAACATTCTAAAGACACTTATCTACAATGAAAAAAATATGGATTATATGGCTGGCAGCCATTTCACTGACAGCTTGCGACCTCGAAAGGTTGCCTGCAACACAGATGCAGTCTAAACAAGTAGAAGAAAATCCGAGTGAAAATCTCGACGCCTTAGTAACAGGCATGTACGCACAACTCAAGTCGTGGTCAGACCCCATGCACAGGTGTGGCGAATATGCGGGCGACAACATGATGATACGTGGTTCTTCTACAGATGCTTTCTTTGAGTTTATTTCCTTCTCAAGAACCCCCAACAACTACCGCTTGCAAAGCTTCTGGGATCAGGGATACAAAGCCATAGCACAGGCTTCGAATATCCTCAAAATGGTAAAGGAAGGACAAGGAAAAGAGATAGACAACCAGTTAGGGGAATGTTATTTCGTGCGAGGCATGATGTACTTCTATCTTTGTCGCGCATACGGTAGACCTTATTATCAAGCACCCGACAAGAATTTGGGCGTTCCCATCGTCAACGGTACACCCGATGACGTATTAGAAAACCTTCATCTTGACAACCGTGCCACTGTAAAGGCTACCTATGAACAAGCTATCAATGACCTGAAACAAGCCGAAAAGCTAATGACTATTGACAAAGGTCCTGCCTATGCATCAAAGGAAGCAGCGCAAGCGTTACTGTCGAGGGTTTATCTCTATATGAGCGGTACCTATGAAAACCCAAACCGAGAGTATGCCAAGTTGGCGGTAGAATACGCTGATAAGGTCATCAACTCAAAGAAGTACCAACTGCTGTCACGCGATAATTTTATGAAATATAACACCTTTGCACCAGAAAATAACAAGGAGTCTATCTTTGTAGTTAAGCGAGTAGCATCTGAATTCTCTGGCTACGACCACTATTACGGCATTGGTGGAATGTACGCCAACATAGGTGGAATGGGTTGGGGTGAAATGTATGCCAGTGCCAAATATATTGACCTGCTCAACGAAACAGGTCGAAATGACTGGCGTCCTGGTCACTCTCGCATCATAGATGCACGCGCCGCCTTCATTGAGCCTACCTACGGGGATAAGAAGACTGAAGTTTTTCGGTTTGTTTACCAAAACGAGAAAGGCGATCGCAACTATGCGCAGTTTGATATTCAGCGTAATGGAAAAGATGTAAAATGTATTGAAAAGACTGAAAAGGAGAGCACAATCACTTATGACCTGAAGCCAATAGACGAGCAACAGGAAACGTATAAGATTGTGTATCACGGAAAAGAATATGCTGGTATGATTGATTATTACATCAATCTAAATCGTGCCTACCCTCAATTCTACATCGTGAAATGTTCACGTGAGGGTGAAGATTCACACCTTCATTCACCTATCATCAGTCGACTGGGCGAAATATACTTGAATCGAGCTGAAGCTTATGCGAAGTTAGGGGAATACGAAAAGGCACGCATTGACCTTAACACCATTAGAGAACGTTCTATACCTAATGCTGGGTATCCATCGCTTGATGCTTCGAATGCTGGTATGAGAATAGACAAAGAACGGCAGTTAGAACTGGCCTTCCAAGCCGAACGCAGCTATGACGTGTTCAGAAACGGAAAATCCTTGACGCGCCATTACCCTGGACCACATCGACAACAGGAAGACATTCCCGCTACCGACTACAGAGTAACCTATTACATACCACAAAAGGCGATTAACGCATATCCTGGTACACTGACCCAAAACCCTACGGACAATAGTGGTGTAGTGCTGAAATAATCGATACATGTAAATGCTACAACCTTCTTAAATAGGATAAGCTCATTAGAGAAATTCGATAATGGGCTTATCCCTTGTGTTTTCGCTTTCAATAGTCCTTGCTTCTATTATAGGGAAATTCAGCTAATTCCCTATGTACCTACAATATTCTTTTTTGCGCTTTTTGTCAACATTTCTGACACTTTTTAGGGGTCTCCAAAAATGCTAAAATAGAAAAGAATAGACGGTTTTTTGTCAAGTTTTAAGCCTTATAAACAGCAAAAATATGTCTTCACGGACTTAAAGCATGCAAATAACGCTCCTAACATAAAGAGTTAAGGACACTAACCCATGCGAATAAGCACCTTATCCCATTACTTTTGTGGCGTTATCTCATTGCTTTATCAGCACACTTTTGCACACTTTTTTCATACACTATTGTGTATCAGGAAGATAGAAACTTTGTCAAAACTCGCGTATTTGCAAGCAATCTATAAGTTGGTGAAAAATACGAGGAATATGAGAGGGGTCGTGTAAAGATATTTCAGCATTCAGAGAAAGCAAAAATATCGTGCAAACTGAAAGCGTAGAGGGATGAAATATCGTGAGAAAAATGAACTATAAAGCACTGCGTTCTTCACAAAAAATCTGATACAAGTTGATAGTCGCCCTCGTTTTTATCAAATCTTTAGAGCCAAAAATGAACATTACAGTTGCCCCGCCTCCACTTGCAACACAATGCGTTCGGTGAGACGATCTACGCCCTCGGCATCGTATTTCTTGGTAAGACTTGCTCCGAAAGCCCAGGCAAATGCCTGCCAAAAGCCAGCGCGAATAGGTCCCATAAACGCTTGTATCAGCTGATAAGAAGACGAGTCACACTCACGATACACCAACTTGATGAGCAGTTTGCCTTGTTGGTAACTGAGTTTTTTCATGCGTGGCGTGTACTGCTCCTTGATACCCTGTTCCACTCGCTTCATATGTTCGTCTCTTGCCTTCTTGTTGGGCAATGTCTGAAGGTAGTCACCTGTCTCGATAATGATGCGATTTACTTCCTTGGCAATGGGCAATACCTTCTTGATATTGCGCACCAATCTGTTATATGCCATGCGTTGCTGTGCACTCTTGAACACTGGTTGCGGATACACATAGATATTATTAAACTCCATGTATTGAATAGAGTCACGCCCACGGAGCACTTTTCCTACCTTGACCATCGGTTCAAAAGTTGGGCTATCCATATCTACCTCACGCTCTTCGGGGTGAAGGGGCGTACTTGGAAGTGGATTCTGTGCACGTGCTTGCAAAGCTGCCAACAACATGACTATCAATATAACCGTGATGTTTCTATTCATAAAGCACAGCAAATGTAATGATAATTTCGGACTGCAAGAAATAATTTTATTTTTATTTGCGTTATTAAGTTTTTCACATTATTTTTGTTGAACTATTGGAAAACAGCCTTCAACCATGAAAAAGAAATTACTCTTTGGCTTGTTTTGGTTTTGCTGTACATGGCTTTACGCCCAAGATATTCCATCTTGGCAAACTTATTTAGAGCAACTTAGTGATGTAGAAGGTATTGAATCGGGTGACTTGGAAGAGATGTATGAGATGCTGAGCGAGCAAGCTGCACATCCCATTGACTTGAATCACGCCACTCGAGAGGACTTGGCACAGCTGCCATTCTTGACCAAACAGCAAATAGAGGAGCTCGTGGAATATATTGACCAATACGCCCCACTGCGGAGTGTTGGTGAATTGGCGATGATTGAATCATTGGACTTGACTCGGAGAAAGCTGCTTTCCTACTTCGTCACCATTAACCCTTCCCCCACTTCTGCCTTTCCTTCTATGAAAGACCTCTTGCAATATGGGCGCAATGAATTGATTGCAACGGGCAAGATTCCTTTTTATAGGCGCAAAGGAGATGATAATGGCTACCTTGGTTACCCATACAAACACTGGTTGCGCTACCAGCTATCGTATGGACCGTATGGCAAGATGGGCTTCGTTGCCTCGCAAGATGCTGGCGAACCCTGGTTTGCAGGGCGCAACAAATGGGGCTACGACTATTATTCTTTCTATGCGCAGGCTAATAAGTTAGGCAAGATAAAGTCGTTGGTCATAGGGAGATACCGCGCTAAATTTGGACTTGGCGTGGCTATGAATCGTGATTTCATGCTCGGGAAACTCACCACCTTGGCATCATTGGGTAACCAGTACAATACTATTCGTGCGCACTCGTCACGTTCGGAAGCCAATTATTTGCAAGGAGTCGCTGCTACGGTGCAGGTAGCGAATGGACTTGACCTCACTGGTTTCGCATCCTATCGATACATAGACGGTACACTGAACAAAGACAGTACCACCATAGCCACCATTGTCACATCGGGCTATCATCGCACAATGCGAGAGATGAGCCGCAAACACAACACTTCTGAGTTTGTAGCAGGAGGACATTTGCAGTATTTCAGTCATGGCTTTCATGTCGGAGCAACCGCATTTTCAACGACTTTGGACAAGGAGTTGCAGCCCAATATTAAACAAACGTATCGGCAATATGCTCCTCAAGGCAAGTCATTTTGGAACGCCAGTATCGATTATGGATACATTAGCAGGCGACTTTCCATACAGGGAGAAACCGCAACCGGTAACCACAAAGCACTCGCAACCATTAACAGCATTAGCTACCAATGCCTCCCCAATTGGTCGGTGATAGCCATTCAGCGATTTTATTCCTACCGATATTACGCTCTTTTGGGGCGAAGTTTTAGCGAAGGTGGGCATTGTCAAAACGAAAGTGGCATCTTTCTCGGCACCAATTGGCAGCCTTTTCGCCATTTATCGATGATGACTTACGTTGATTTTGCCTATTTTCCATGGGCTCGGTATCAAGCATCACAGTCAAGTCATGCTTGGGATGCAATGACACTTGCCACTTATCAACATAGACAATGGAACTTGCAGGTGCGCTACCGATACAAGATGAAACAAAAAGACACCGCAGACAAGTCGGCTCTCCTCAATACCTACACGCACCGAGCACGTATCGCTGCCATGTTCACCCACAGCGCATGGTTTACAAAAACACAGATTGACGGGGTGTATTATCAAGGTGCAAAACACAGCACTGGATACATGGTGACAGAAAATGTGGGTGGAAAGTTCAAACGGTTACAGGCATTTGCCACACTGGCTTATTTCCACACCGATGATTTCAACAGTCGTCTGTATTCTTACGAACGTGGCATGCTCTACACCTTTGCATTCCCTATGTTTGCTGGCAAGGGCGTTCGTGGGGCTTTCAACACACGCTTCAACCTCAACGAACAGCTAATGGCGGCTGTCAAGATAGGAGCTACACATTATTTGGATCGTCAGAAGATGGGCACTGGGTATCAAGAAATCAACGGCAACACACAGACCGACTTGGAAATGCAGTTGCGTTGGAGATTTTAAGACAAATAACCAGACGGTTTGCGCAAAAGAAATAAATAATTTGTTACTTTTGCAAATACTATACGAAAAGGCAATGTCATGATATTATTGAGTTTCGACACCGAAGAATTTGATGTACCCAAAGAACACGGCGTGAACATCTCGTTAGAAGAAGGGATGCGTATTTCTGTTGAAGGCACAAACAAGATATTAGACTGCTTACAACAAAATGGAGTACACGCTACTTTCTTTTGTACGGCAAACTTTGCCGAACAGTCGCCTCAAACCATTAGGCGCATTATGCAAGAGGGGCACGAGGTGGCTTGTCATGGTGTGGACCATTGGCAACCTAAACCTACAGACGTGTTTGAATCCAAACGCATCGTAGAAAGCGTGGCAGGTACACAGGTGCATGGCTATCGACAACCAAGGATGTTTCCCGTGTCAGACAAGGACATTGAAAAGGCGGGCTATCTGTACAACTCTTCCCTAAATCCTGCCTTTATTCCTGGCAGATACATGCACCTCACAACGCCTCGTACATGGTTTATGCGCGGAGAAGTGATGCAGATACCAGCATCGGTAACACCTTGGGTACGCTTTCCGCTGTTCTGGCTGTCGTTACATCTCTTACCACAGCAACTCTATCACTGGATGACAAGGCGAGTACTGCGACACGATGGCTATTTTGTAACCTACTTTCATCCATGGGAATTCTACGACCTCAACGCACACCGTGAATACAAGATGCCGTATATCATCCGCAAAAATAGTGGCGACAAAATGGTTCAACGATTGAGCAACCTCATCAAGATGCTGAAAAAAGAAGAGGAAGTGTTTGTTACCTTTACCGAATTTGCAAAAAGTAAATTGAACAAAGCATGATGAGATTAGCCACCATATCCCCCTGCTATAACGAAGAAGAGGTGCTGGAAAACTCGGTAGCCCGATTGACAACCCTCTTTAACGACCTCATACAACAGGGACACATCAGTGCAGACAGCATGATGGTATTTGTCAACGACGGCAGCAAAGACCGTACTTGGGAGCTTATTTGCAAGTTGCAACAAACCAACAAGTTTGTGAGAGGCATCAACTTGGCAAGCAACGTGGGACATCAAAACGCCATGATGGCTGGCATGATGACGGCTCGAACATGGGCAGATGCGGTCATTACGATTGATGCCGACATGCAAGACGACCTGAATGCCATTCCGCTGATGATTCACGAATACACTCACAATAATTGCGAAGTGGTGTATGGCGTGAAGACTTCACGACAGGCAGACCCGCTATTGAAACGACTGAGTGCCACCGCCTTTTACCGATTGCAGGACAAACTGGGCGTGAAAAGTGTGTTCAATCATGCAGATTTCCGCTTAATGAGCCGCCTTGCACTTGACATCCTATCCACTTATCAGGAACGCAATTTGTATTTGCGCGGATTAATACCTATGCTGGGACTGCCATCGGCATGTGTCGACGACCCCATCAGCGAGCGACAGGCAGGTAAATCCAAATACACACTGCGCAAAATGCTAAGCTTGGCACTCGATGGCATCACCTCGTTTACCGTACATCCCATATACTTCATACTGTATGCTGGTTTGCTTTTCATCTTTCTAAGCATCGGCATTGGCATCTATGTCATTCATGCATTAGTCGTGGGAACAGCCTATCCGGGTTGGGCATCAATCATAATGAGCATTTGGCTCGTAGGAGGATTCATCTTGCTGTCAATAGGTATTGTGGGCGTTTATATCGGAAAAATTTATACCGAAGTGAAAAACAGACCGCTATACCATGTGACCAAAATTGTTGGAGCGGATGAAGAATAGCTTCAAAGCATACGGAGAAAGACACCCCAAACTGCGAAAAGATGCAGGACGCATCGTTCGTTTTGGGTTAGTAGGTACGCTCTGTTCGCTGATTCATTATGGCATTTATTGCCTGTTCTTGATGTTTACCAATGCGAATGTTTCCTACACGGCAGGCTATGGGGTGGGATTGGTGTGCAACTATGTACTCACTACTTATTTTACCTTCCACAAAAAGCCCACAAAGTCCAATGCAGCGGGCTTTGTGGGGAGTCATATTGTCAACTATCTTATGGAGATTGGCTTGCTGAATGTCTTTCTTTGGTTGGACGTGAGCAAATGGCTTTCGCCCATATTGGTGATGGTTGTGGCTGTTCCTATCAACTTTTTAATGCTTCACTTTGTGTATCTACATCAACGGAAGCATAATTCTTGAACATCATTTCATAACATAGTTTCAGCCAAACCAAAGTACATGGTAGGGCTTTCAACGAATATACTTGTATCAAGTCGTGCCGTATACAACGAGGATAGAGGTCGGACGAGCCAAATCCTGATATCATTAACACCAACACCATGAAGATTATATCCCAACGATTGCGTTGCCACGGAGCAGACAGATACCATATACAAGCCCCACTAATGGCAATAATGTACGAACTACTCTCACTGCCTGTGCTGAAAAGCACGACGAACAGCAACACCGATGCAAGATAGGTTTGGCGAAACATCGCATTTCTGTATTGCGAAAAGCGAAAATAAGGGATGAAAAACAACACCAACGCTGGAGCGATAAGCCACAAATCGGAATAAAAAAGATTGCCCGTAATGCGGCGAACCATACCCAACAAAGAGATATTTTGAGCAATAGATTGGAGGTTTTCTCCATTCTTTTCCAACAAGGTGACATACCATTCGTGATATTGCCCTATCACATAGTCGGCATTGCTTATCAGCATAGGCGCAACGAACAGCACAACAGCCCACAATAACAACGACAAAACGAACCGTCCTTTGTGCTTGGAGAAGAAGAAAAAAGCCAGTCCTACCACCCCATATAGCTTGACAAACGTTCCTAACACAATGAGGAATGCCGCCCAAAAGTCACGCTCTCGCTCTATCAAAAAGTACGAAGCAATGATAATGGCAGCAATGGCAATGTTGAATTGCTGCATGAACAAGGACGTTAGCAACGTCTCTGCACAAAACCAATAAATAAAGATTTGCTGTTTGTACTTGAGTTGCGACCTGCTAATGGCAACATACAAGCAGAGCGAGAGTGCTACATTCCAAAACAACATGCCTAACCATACGGGCATTACAGCAAAGGGAGCGACAACCAAAGCGAACAAAGGTCCATAATGATTTACATCAAAATATTCGTTGGGGTACGCCTCATACAGCGACGTTTGGTTCACTGTATGCCAAAAAACGCCACGGAATATCAGATAATTATTGTTGCGATGCAACTTGAAAACAGTGGCGACAATGGGCAAAAGTGTCCACAGCCACAACAATGTTCGCTTGTCGTGAAAGAAAGGTTTGGCTAAGAATGCCCTGCATTTGCATTGGATTGAGTTCTTCATGCTTAATTATTATAACTTATAATTGCTGCAAAAGTAAAAAAAATATATAATAGTTTTATATGATATTACTAAAAAAACATATCTTTGCAAATAGATACATCATATTCACATTATGCAAGCCGAAAATCAATTTATGTATCCACAAGACATAAGTAGAAGTAAAAAAATATGGAATGGGATTGTAAATTTCATACAACAACATTTTCGCTTCATCATGTTTATGCTGTTTATCAATATTCCATACCTATTTAATATGTCATCGTTTGGTCGTGGCATACACCATTTTTTATATATGTGCTTTGCCATTGTTTGCTTAACTCTCATAATATCACTTATTCCATATAAAAGAGTTATGCGTATAACCAAAAGCATCATTGAGTTATTATCGGTTTTATTACTATTTCTCTTTTTGCATTTTCTATATTATTATCGCAGCTTGCCAGATAGTGCAATTTTCGAAATCCTTTTAGCTACTAATTATACCGAAGCAATAGAATACCTGCAAGCCAACGTATTAAACATACGGTTGTATGGAAGCATTTGTGCAGTCATCTTTGTTTTATCGGCATATATCCTGTTAATACTAAAATTAGAATATAAGCGTTCAGCTATTTTATTCGTATCAGCATGGCTTACTTTTGCATCATTTTTCACAGTAGTCAACCTTATAAAAGATATTATAAAACAGAAAACAACTACACGAGATAGGTTATTACACCAATGCTGTTCTGTCGTTTCTACCGTTTTCCTTACACGTGACGCTATCAACGACATGCAACAGTTAAAGCAAATGAGACAGAAGGGGAATACACACCCTAAGCTGTTAAAGAACAATAGTACCATACCTTATGTTGTTTTTATATTAGGAGAATCTACCACAAGGAATCATATGGGGATATACGGATACCATCTCCAGACAACACCTTATCTAAGTAGTCTTGAAAAGACTGGCGATTTAGTCAAATTTACCGATGTTATCAGTCCAAATGGACACACAATTAAGGTGTTAGAGAAATTATTTACATTTTATAGACAAGGTGCAAAGGAGAAGTGGTATGAATATACCGACCTATTTAGTATCTTAAATCAAGCTGGTTATTATACCACTTGGTTGTCAAATCAAGAATCTTCAGGCATATACGGTAATAATGGAAGATTCTACGCAGAGCGATGCAAATCAAATTCTTTTGTGTGCATTAGAGATACCAAAAGTGACTTTACAGAGCCTTACGATGAGCATTTGCTACCCTTATTAGACCAAACCTTAAAGCAAACAAAGCCTAAAAGATTTATTGTACTTCATCTTATTGGTACTCACATGGCATACGAAAACCGCTATCCAAAAACATTTAAGGCTTTTAGTACAAATGTAGAACAAGGCGAGAATAACAAAATAAAAGAAACAAAAGCAACTTACGATACCGCTGTGCGCTACAATGATAGTATCGTCAACGCTATTATTAACCGTTTTAAAGACAAAAACGCACTGATTATCTACACCTCTGACCACGGTGAAGATGTGATGGAAATCAACAAAAAAATAGCTGGACACGGTGACATTGATATCAATAATCAGAAAGTAGAAATCCCCATGTTGGTGTATATGTCTAAAACTTTCCAGAAAAACTATCCAAATATTACAAATAGAATTCGTCTATCGGCACACCATCCATTCATGACAGATGATATGATACATAGCATTCTTGATCTTATGGAGATACAAACCAAAGAATATCGTCCTTCACTTAGCATTTTTAACAAACAATTTAACTATAAGAGGAAACGTATTTGTGCAGAAAGACTTTACCCTATAAAGTAGATTTATGAGCCACACTAATTTGGAAAAGAAAATTTCTGTTGTCATCAACACCTATAATGCCGAGAAACATTTGGCACAAGTAATAGACTCTGTAAAGCACTTTGACGAGATTATTGTGTGCGACATGGAGAGCACCGACGATACAATAACGATAGCGAAATCAATGGGTTGCAAGGTTATTACCTTTCCAAAAGGCAATTACAATATTGTAGAACCAGCTCGACAGTTTGCTATTGACCACGCAACTCACCCTTGGATACTGGTTGTAGATGCCGACGAACTGATTAGCGAGCAGTTAAGAGCGTACCTATATCGCCACATTGCTACCCCAAATTGTGCAGACGGCTTATATATTCCACGCAAAAATTATTTCATGGGACAGTTCTTGCATGCCCATTATCCCGACTATATCCTCCGCTTCTTTCGCAAAGAGGTGGCTCATTGGCCTGCTGTCATCCATGCAGTACCGCAGATAAACGGTACTATCTCTTATATTCCCAAGCGCAACCACGCTTTGGCGATAGAGCATTTGGCAAACGACAGCATTGCTACCTTATTCAAGAAGACAGATACTTACTCCGACTACGAGGTGCCACGTCGTCGCCATAAGAATTATGGAGCAGGCAGTTTGTTAACACGTCCTGCATTCAGATTTTTCAAAAGCTATATTCTCAAGGGTGGTTTTCGTGATGGTGCGCCCGGTTTTATCCATGCCGTATGGGATGCGTTCTATCAATTTGCGGTCGTTGCCAAATTGATAGAAGAGCGACAAAACAAGTCATAACACCCCTGCAGTTACTTACTTTCCAAGAGTTTGCAAAAAGCCTCTCTGTTTGCTTCGAATGTAAATAAACGTTTGTGTGCTGCTCTTCCTTCAGCAAACTGCTGCTGCATTTTTTTATCTGTCAATGCTTCATGCATGGCTTTGGCTAATGCTTCTATATCGCCAACAGGGGTTAGAATACCCGCTTTACCACCATTTAAGATTTCTCGAGGACCAGTTGGACAATCGGTGGCTACTATCATTTTATCCAACAACAACGCTTCTATCATAACTGTTGGTAATCCTTCGTACTGAGAGCTATGCACAAATATCTCACACCGTTTTATATAGGGGTAGGGATTCGACATAAAACCTAAGAAATGTACATGGTCTTGAACACCACACTCTATTGTTTTTTGTTGAAGTTGCTGTAAAGACGGACCTTTACCTATTATATACAATTCTTCTGTATGTCCGTAATATTTTCGCAAAAGTGCGTAAGCAGCAATTAAAGTAGAGAAGTCTTTTGGATATTCCTCTAAGCGTGAAATGCTCAAAATATAAGGTTTTTCCATACGCTCATCTGCGACAAACTCTTCTGAAGCTCGTTGCAACTCGTCTGTATCTACCGAATTATAAATCATACAAATACGGTCTTTCACCTCAGGATAAAATCTACAAGCCTCTTGATACATGGCTTTAGAAATAGTTACAATATGATTGTAAGTGGGTATTTTTCGCTTTTGTTTTTCTCCTTCCTTCGGATCGCGCTTGTAATTTTCTTCTATCGCACTATGTATGAAAACAATTTTATTGGTTTTTTCTTTTCTTAAAAAACTACCTTGTGAACTAATAAAATCAACAACAGCATCTGCTTTTTTTACCAATTTATGTAAATTGCGTGATTGCACATAACGCCTAATGGGATTGATGAAAATCTCATCCGTTAGTTTAATTATCTTATTAGCGGGTTTACGGCACTTGTATTTTAGCAAAATGGGATTAGTTACCAAATATACCACTTTCACTTCTTTGGGTATTCTGTTGTGATATACTTCTACCTCATCTATCTTATAAGCTATTGCTAACGTTAAATCATAAGCTTTTGTCTTTAATAAATTTCTAAGATATTCTATCAATACGGTTTCTACTCCACCATCTAAGAAATAACTAATTACAAAAAGTATTTTCTTTTTCTTCATCTTTTTATATTTCATACTTGTCCAAACCATTCTTACACCATGTCAGTCGTTCTCGCTGCACACGCTCCAATTCTGCCAAATGTCGTCCCTCGTTGCTCTTAGACGCCTCTGGATGATAGAGATGATACACATTACCACCCATTTTCAAGGCTCGCTTGTGCACACCAGCATAATGCAATCGGAAAGCCAACTCGCTGTCTTCGTGTCCCCATTGCAACAGGTCTTCGTTATAACCATTTACCTTGAACAGATCTGAACGCCAAAAAGCCATGTTGCATCCTCGCAGGTGGTCTATCTTGCGTGCATATCTATCTGCCAAAAAGGCGCGCAAGCGTCTTGACCGAAAACTATTAAGAACAAAACTGAAAGGCAACTTCCAAGGACTCAACTCAAACTTCTGATGAGACAAGAGCCGCCAAGTCAACACTATTCCAAGCTTCACTCGAGAGCCACACACGAAGCAATTGGGTTGGCAGACCTCTAAGTGGTCACTCACAAAGTAAGGCGACAGAATAACATCACCATCCACTTGTAACAAATAGTCGCCCGAAGCAGCCACGATAGCTTTGTTCATGATTTCTGTTCGTCGAAACCCTTTGTCTTCATGCCACACGTGTATCACAGGCACACTACTTTCCTTTTGCAGCTGTTCTATCACTGCCCGCGTATCTTCTCCTGACCCATCATCGGCTATAATGATTTCATCTGGCAGTACGGTTTGGGCAAAAATGCTGCGTACACATAGGTTCAATGCTTCCTTCCAATTATAGGTAGAAACAAGGAGAGATACTTTGGGATTGGTTGTTTCCATGTTGTTATTCACAAAGTTATTGATAAAACATCTTTCATGAAGGCTTCACACGCTCATATATACATCTTCAAAATGAACGAAGTCATTGTTTTCCAACGTCTTATTTGCATCCATAATCCAATATAGGGGGATGTCGCGATAGAACGATGCCCACAGAGAGAAGGTGCTCTTAACGCCCATGAGATAGTCGCACTGGCTAAGCAACTGCAAATCTTCGATACCAGAACCTTTTGAAAGATACACATTCGGGCAGGCCTGGCGATACTTGTTGATGTCCAACCGTGCATCGTTAGTACAGATAAACACATTGATTTTCTGTTGGGGATGTAAAGCTTGAAATTCTTGGATAAGTCGCACATATACCTCATCTCCAAAAAAATACTTCCCTCCCTGCCACGTTTTATAGTCACCTCGACGTATATGGACGCCCAAGTTGATATCGGCTTTTGGATGCTCTTGCATCCAGTTGTTCACCTTCTGCTGAATGGCAGGTTTGATACAGAATAGTTGTGCTATCTCCGACCGATACTTCCGAAACAATTCGTCATACCTACAACCCCAGCCGCCACACGCAATGAGAGGGACTTGTGCAAACTTGCGGTCTATCTCTGGAGTGTTAACGCCCATGATACAGTCCACCAAACGCAGCCGTATCAACAGCTTTGCCAGCAGATAAGTCATCGGACGGTGATACCACTTCTTGCAAATCGCGAAATAACGATATTTATACGAGAAACGCATGGATATGACTTTTACCCCATGCTCACGCCCAAAAGCGTACAAATGCGCATATTGCAGAATGTTATTGCACATCTGCCCATAACCCTTTACCAATATCATGGCTTTGACTCCTTCTCTCTTTTTTCAGACATAATCGTTTCTAAATCACGCAAATCCACCCTCCCTGTCTGCGCATCATACCGTAAGTTGAACTCTTCTCTGGTTCGCTTCCAACGGTTATGGCTCCATAAATAGAGGTCTGGGTCATGCTCTATACTGGCTTGCAAACATTCAAAATAGCGATCGGTTAGCTGGAAATCAGCCCATGTCTGTGGTGTTGTAGTGATTAACTTAAACTCACAGGTATAGTATCCACGCCGTTCACGTCGCACATCGGCATAAAATACGGCTTGTCCCAATCGTTTTATCATGCGCTCCGTACCTGTCAGCACGGGCGTATCCTGATGCATGAAGTCAACCCAATGGTGTATGTTGTTCCAGAAAGGCACCTGATCGGAAATATATCCCAAGACGAGCGGAATATTTTTCTGTCGATATTCCACCACTTTTCTCAACGATTCTGACATCGAAATGCACACGGCTCCTCGCTTTTCACGCATGTGCTTCACCATTTTGTCAAACCATTTATTCTCTAAGGGATGGTATATCTGGGCACATTGTGCTTCATTAGAAACCCAAAAAGGGAGCGAAGTGATCCATTCCCACTGACCATAATGCCCCAAATAGATAGCCGCAGACTGCCCTTTTGCTATCACTTTGTTGACTTCCTCTGTACCGATAAATTGCATTCTTCGCTGCATTTGCCGCTTGCTCATTGACATCATTTTGAGCGTCTCCACAAAGTAATCGCACAACCAATGATAAAATCCTCGTATCATAGCCTCTTGTTCCGCCGCTGAAGAATGCGGAAACGATGCCATGACATTACGATGTATCACCTCATACCTATAATGCATCAAACGATAGAGTATGAGATAAATGATATCAGATGCCACATAAAGCACCCTCAACGGTAGCATGGACAGCAGATAGGAGATGCCAAAGCCTAACCTGTAAAGTAGATTCATGCAAAGATATTTGGTGACAAATATACGCATTTCACCCCTTTCCTCCAAGTTTTTGTTTCGTTTAGTTGTTTCATTGGCTATTTTCATCTATCTTTGAAGTTCAAACAGCTTGTCATGAACCACTCAAAATTACTGCACATAGGCTTTGATGCCAAACGAATTGTACGCAACAAAACAGGATTGGGCAACTACAGTAGAACCTTGGTAAAAAACCTTCTTCACGCCCAAGACCTTGACTTGGACATCCGTCTGTATGCGCCCAACGCAGGAAACGAAGAGTTGCGCAACCAAATTCCTGCGCAACCATGTGTGCGCTATGTTTACCCCACGGGCAAAAAACATCCACTGGCGCAAGCTTGGTGGCGATTTACGGGCATCGTTGATGACCTGAAGCGCGACCACATCGACCTCTATCATGGGCTTTCCAACGAGCTGCCACGTGGCATCAAGGCATCGGGTGTAAAGGGTATCGTAACCATTCACGATCTTATTTTCCTACGTTTTCCAAAATATTATCATTGGTGGGATGTGCTGATTTATCGTTATAAGTTTCGCATGACCTGTCGCGAAGCCACACATATTATTGCCATTAGCGAGTGTACCAAGCGAGACATCGTGAAATATGGACACGTTTCGCCCGACAAGATTACGGTCATCTACCAAGACTGTGACGAGGTTTTCAAACGCCCTTGCACCGAAAGACAACTGCAAGAAGTTCGGGAGAAGTACCATTTGCCCACTCGTTTCATCCTCAACGTAGGCAGTATTGAAGAGCGCAAGAACGTACTGCTGGCAGTAAAGGCACTCAAAGACATGCCTACCGACATTCATTTGGTGGTGGTGGGCAAGTCTACACCCTACACAGAGAAGGTGAAAAATTACATTGCACAACACCATCTGCAAAGTCGCATCACCCTGTTGCACCATGTTCCCTTTGTCGATTTGCCTGCTATCTATCAGCTGGCTGGGTGTTTTGTCTATCCCTCTCGCTACGAAGGTTTCGGCATTCCTATCATTGAGGCTATACACAGTGGACTACCTGTCGTGGCTTGTACAGGGTCGTGTCTCGAAGAAGCTGGAGGAGCAGAGTGCTTATATGTTCATCCCGATGACGTTCAAGCCATGCGAGAAGCATTGCTAACTTTGCTGAACGATACGGAAAGGAAGGGTCGCATAGCTCGAGCCAAGGCATATGTGCAACGATTTGACACCGAAAACGTAACTCGCCAGCTAATCAATCTATATAGGCTGGTTCTATAAATTACCACCGCATATAGTCATTAAAATTTTATGACATACGTTTTGTTATCTTTTGGCTTCTTTTTGGTTAAAAATGTAAGATTGTTCAGTCGTGTAGCTCGCTACACTCCTTCACACTCTTGCATTTTTAACTCAAAAATAAGCTCAAAATCTAACAAAGCTAATTTATAGAACCAGCCTACAAAAAGTGCATGGAATAAATGCCCTTTTTTGTCCTAAAAAAATACCAAAAAACAGTCAGAAAAAATCTTCAAAATAGACGAAGATACGCCCCATTTTTGTTCACAAATGTTGCTAAAACAGCTCAAAATATGCGTTGATTTTGTTAAAGCAATGGGTGAATGCCCTTAAAGTAATACTTTTGGAGTGCTGTAAACATGGGATAAGGGGCTTATCAACATGACTTAACGCCCTTAAAGCATTGCTTTAGCGACTAAAACAAAGGAAAGAAAGGCGACGTTATCTGTACTTTTCAAGATAAGTAACTCATATTCTGACACTTACAAAACTCTTCAAATACTGCGATATTTGCGAGCAACTTATCATCTGCGTGAAAATATTGAAGTTATGGAAAGCCTTTTGTTAAGTTTTTTGACAGTTTTGCAGGGTGTTTTTTGGGGCTTCAATCACCATGCAAAACTTCAACAAAAACGCTATCCTTTATCGCCTCACGACTCCATGCAAAGAGTTTGCACACATCAAATCACAAATCACTGGTGCAAAACTATGGCATCAGCTTGTCGTGTACCATTCTGTACATATATTGCCAAATGATAGCTTTTAGCTCATGTTCCATCTGTGCTTGCTCTTTCACCTTTCCCAAAAGGTTGTGCTGCATGAGCTTGTCGTCTAATCGATAGATGGCTTTGGTGTGTTGCCCATCAAATTGCAGCACGTAGCCATATTTACAATACTGATAAATACCGTTGAGATAGTTCACAGCATATGTCTCCTTCATGGGGGTTGTCATGAGATCGCAGCCAAAAGAGAGGAAAGGCTTGTTGTAGCCCAATATGCTGAGCACTGTTGGCAATATGTCTATTTGCTGTGCAATGCCTGGATAAATGCCTGACTTTACCTCACCCGAGGGGTCGAAGATGACAATGGGTGAGCAAAAACCGCCAATATCGGTCTGATATTGCTGATGGTCGCTCAGGTTGGTATGGTCGCTGGTTAGCACAAAAATCGTATTCTTGTACCAAGGTTGCTTCTTTGCGGTTTCGAAAAACTTACCGATAGCCATGTCGGTATAGCGAATACATTTGTGTATCACAATGCCCTCTTCTGGATATTTCTTCTTATATTGATCAGGAATCACATAAGGAGTGTGGCTTGTCACAGTAAAGCAAGCCGTCATGAAAGGCTCTTTTAGCTCACCAATCTTCGTTGCCCAATACTGTAAGAACGGTTCATCCCAAATGCCCCAGTGTCCATCAAAGTCGGCATCTCCGCCAAATCGTTTGTCGGCAGCATAGTCTTGTCGTCCGAAGTATTGCTGGAATCCTACTTTGTTAGCAAATGCCATAAATCCCATGCTACCACGATTCGCCCCATGGAAGAAAGCAGTGTGATAGCCTTCCTTGCCCAAAAGTCCTGCCATACTGGTGTAATTGTTCATCGAAGCGGGCGACAACACGAAGGGTTCTTTGAACATTGGAATGCCACAAAGCACAGATGGCATTCCGTCGATACTCTTACGACCGTTACAATAAGAATACTGGTAGGTGGCACTCTGCTGAATGAGTTTGTCTACATGGGGGGTATATCCCTTATAGTTGCCATTTTCTAAATCCTTGTTCAGGGCTCCAATATACTCTCTTCCAAAGCTCTCAACAATGAGTACCACCACATTCTTTTTCTGAAACGGATGAGTAGAGACAGGACGATGAATGGGTGAGAATACTCGTTCGGCAGCCTCGAGGTTTTCAAAGTAAGGTGGCACCTCGAATACATCTTTTCCAATGGTGCGGATAAGCGCAAAGGGTGTGTTGAGAACAATGGCACATTCGGTGGGTCTGCTGACATATTGGTTGGCATTGTTCACGGTAATGGGGCGAATACCCGACTCAAGTCCACCTCTGCATGCACCTATGGCAAGCGGTGTAATGGCGAGCAACAAAAGCAACTGCACCACTCCGAAGCCGATGCGACTGCCCAGCGTGGCATAATAGGTGTGATTGGTGCGTGGCATGAGATAGAGTTTCCACATCAACCATACCACTGCAATGGCGAGCAATAATAAGTACCAATGTCCCCATAGTTCGCCCCAGAACACATCCAGCAAGTTGTTCTCGTTGCTGAACTCACGAAATACGCTCGTAGTAGTACGACGCAAGGTGTACGGAAAATACACCGCATCACAAAGATTGATGACCAAAGTAAGCGTATTGACGGCCACAAAGACCCATTTGCACAACAGATGATAGCCTCGACGTTCTTTGATCCACAAAGGGAAGAGCATCATGACGATGTACAAGGAGTTGGTGTAAGTGATGGCAGAACGGTCGAAAATATAGCCACCCCAAAACCATTCGCCCACTTGGGAAAAGGATAAACCTTCAGAGAAATAACTGAAATTCTCTAAAAGGAATGCCACCCGGGCAATGAGATACACCACAAACGCCATAAAAATATTCACCACTAATGACACGAATGGTGCCATGTACTGTTTAGCTCCTTTGCTTTTAGACGATTCAACGCTGTATTTCATCTTTTCCATTTCACTCTTTAGCTTTCGTTTTTCTGTATATCATCGTTCCTGCATATCGTGCAGTTTCTTGTAATAACCATCCTTATTCATGAGTTCTTCATGCGTACCGCGCTCTACAATGCGTCCTTCGTGTAGCACACATATTTCATTGGCGTGCTTGATAGTAGACAGTCTGTGGGCTATTGCCACCGTTGTGCGTGTGCTCATGAGCTTCTCCAGCGCATCTTGCACCATGCGTTCGCTCTCGGTGTCAAGCGCACTGGTAGCCTCGTCGAGTATCAAGATAGGCGGATTCTTCAAGATGGCGCGTGCAATGGACACACGCTGACGCTGCCCACCACTCAACCTTCCGCCTCGATCTCCAATGCAGGTATCGAATCCATCTTCTGATTCCATTATGAAGTCATAAGCATTGGCAATACGAGCTGCTTGCTCTACCTCTGCTTGCGTGGCATGGTCGACACCAAAAGAGATGTTGTTATAAAACGAATCGTTAAATAGAATCGCCTCTTGGTTCACATTCCCGATGAGTTGTCGCAAGTCATGAATACCCAAATCACGAACATTGATACCGTCTATCAACACTTCTCCCTCTTGTACATCATAGTAGCGTGGTATCAAATCCACCAAAGTAGACTTTCCACTACCGCTCTGTCCCACCAATGCTACCGTCTTTCCTTTGGGTATCACCAAGTTAATATGTCGCAACACCCATTGCTCTCCATACCTAAAAGATACATCACGGAACTCGATTTGATGCTTGAATTCCTTGATAGGAACAGGATGTGGAGAATCTTGTATGGTGACTTTCGCATTTAATATCTTGTCTACTCGCTCCATCGAAGCCAAGCCTTTCATGATGCTGTAACTGGCTTTTGATAGCTCTTTCAAAGGATTGATGATACTATACAGCATCACCAAGTAGTAAATAAACGTAGGACCACTGAGCGTTTGTTGGTTGAGTACTAAGGTACCACCAAACCATAGCACGATGACAATCATCACTGTACCTAAGAACTCGCTCATGGGATGCGCCATTTGTTGCCGCACATTGACTCGAAGTATATGATTGCGATAATCACTGTTGATCTTATCAAACCGCTTATTCATCTTTTCCTCGGCACAAAAGGCTTTGATGATGCGCAGTCCTCCCAACGTTTCCTCGACCTGACTCATGGTGTCACTCCAGAGACTTTGTGCCTTGATGCTATTTTGTTTAAGTTTACGACCAACAATCCCCATTAACCATCCAAAGATAGGAACAAACACAATGGTAAACAATGTGAGCTCCCAAGAGATTATAAGTAAGGTTGCGAAATAGGCAATGATGAGGATAGGATTCTTGAAGAGCATGTCTATCGAAGCCATGATAGAGTTTTCCACCTCCTGTACATCACCACTCATACGTGCAAGGATGTCACCTTTGCGCTCTTCTGAGAAGAATCCCAGCGACAAACTGGTAATCTTGCGGTACAACTGATTGCGGATATCACGTACCACACCTGTACGAATCGGCATGATAGTGGCAGAAGACAGAAAGTAAGCTGCCGTCTTTAGAAAGGTCATGAAAGCCAAAAACAAACCTATCAGCAGCAAGGTGGTCGTAGAACCATAGGTATCAATCATCACCTGCACGTAATAATTGGCATTATTAGCTAACATACGGGGTAAATCTTTAATGGCTTCAGGCCAAGGCATGAGTGTGGTTACCTGCACTTGATTCACCTTAAACAGAATGTTAAGAATGGGAATGAGCGCCGCAAAAGAAAATATATTCAATACTGCTGACAAGACATTGAATAAGACGGACGCCCATAAATAACGTTTGTAGGGTGGCACGAAGCGCCTAAAAACTTGTATAAACTCTTTCATGAAATTGCTAAAACTAATGCTGTGAGAAATAAATAATCTCTGCGGTATCATGCAAAGGTAAGCCATTTATTGAAAAACGACAACTTTAACGTTATATTTTTGGTTAACAAGCAGTTTATGGTTGCGTGCGTACAACCATTGTTTGTGCGATTTGTCTAATTAAATTGCTTTTGCTACCTTTGTATCATGAAACCATCAAATACGATGCTAAAGGGAACAATCCCCGTATAACGGTTCGTTTCACAGCGACGTATTCACAACAAATGAGCAGTATATGGAAAAAGTAATCATCAATTCTTACGAAGATTTTGCCAGTTACTTAGGCAAAGACTTAGGTGCATCCGAATGGTTGGAAGTAACACAAGATCGCATCAATCTATTTGCAGACGCTACTTTAGACCATCAATGGATTCACGTAGACGAAGCGCGTGCACAAGTAGAAAGCCCCTACAAGAGCACTATTGCGCACGGTTATCTTACCTTGTCTCTATTGCCACACCTTTGGGAACAAATCATTGAGGTGAACAACATCAAGATGTTGGTCAACTATGGCATGGATAAAATGCGCTTTGGACAACCAGTTCTTACTGGTAGTCGTGTAAGAATGACCGCCAAGTTGCATGCCATTAGCAACCTTCGTGGCATTTGCAAAACAGAAATCAACTTCAAAATAGAAATCGAAGGACAGCGAAAACCTGCCGTAGAGGGAATTGCCACCTTTTTATATTACTTTATATAAGCAAATAAAAAAAGGAACTTTTCGGCAAAAGCTACCAATAAAATCACTGCAAATAAAGAGAAGATGAACGACGAAAGAGATCAAAGAAGGAAACTTGTCTTTTGACCTGAAAGTTCATCTCTCGTATTTCGCAGTTAGTTTTTTATGCCTCTCTTCCCCACCAAGAAAGCCTTTGCCGAGCCAAAGCGCAAGAACATGTCTAACCGTACGGGGATATGATTGGTGTCATCGGTAACGAAAAAGTCGACAATCTTCTTATATGAGTTGTCTTCTTTTTCCATATATGACAATTGTAAACAACGATATTTTTTCCCATCATCCGCTTTGACGTGTGTTTTTCCGTGATATTTTAACATGGCAGGCATCAACTTTTCACCGTCAACCATCGTAAAGCGATAAGCGTAGCCTTTCCTCCACTTAGACACATCGAACGACCTTGCACGTAAAAAGATATTCAACATATCGAACACGCATTCGTTCTTGTAGCCCTGCCTCCATAGATGCTCACCACTACTGGTTATCTGATGTTGCTTGACATAGACTTTCTTATTGGGATAAGTATAAAAAACTTCGTCTATATAATATCGTGAACCTTCTTGTGCTGCTTTGCGATAGTACTGCGGTGCCAAGTTAAGCGAGGTATAAGCTTGTAACGTATCACGCAATACAAAGAGATGATCCGCCTTACGATTTCCTCTGGTCATTAATGAAGCGCGATAACTTGGCTGTCCTTTATAGTTGGAACGTACCACGGACATGGAAGCATTTCCCACCTTCACCCATACGAATTTCCAATTAAAATAAAGATTGTAGGTAAGAAGCTCACCAGAAGTAAAAGCCGTGTTCTTCATATCACACTGTGCTTGTACAGCGACCGATGAGACCAATAATAGTAATAATAATGTGATTTTTTTCAATAATTTCATATTTGTTTGTTCCTTATTTTTGTACCAATACGATGTATTTGCAACGTTGTGATTCTTCATCAGAATAACACTTCGTGGTATTATTTCAACATACCAGGTACATATTTTTTACCTAAGTCGAGGGCACGCTTGGCATTTCTATTTTGAATTTTGCGTTGCTGCTCGCCTTTTTGTTTGGTGATTTGTGCAGGTTTTTGCTGATACAGAGGCGTCTGGGTGAGATTCCAAGTTTCATTAAAGTCCCATTTTGCACGACATGTAATCTTCTTTGGATAATAATAAACTTCTTCGGGCTGCCTATTCTCATCGTAATTCCCCGTGTCCCAGCGACCATTTCCATTGGTGTCTACAAACAAACGCGCATAATAATCGCCCGGTTTTACATAAAAGAATCGTGCTTCACCATTGACTACAGGTGCCTGCTTCACTGGTTTATCCGAAGTGTCAAGCAACTGAACCACCATGGGGGACTGTTTTGCACCGACAATGGTTAATAGAATAGTGCTTAACTCATCATTCGATTGAACAGAAAATCCTTGTTTCTTCTTCGTTGATGCCACTCCATAGATATCAATAAAGGCAGCACTATCAAGTTCAAGACTATACTCTATCCCTGGACGCCACTCACCTCGCAAGACATAGTCGCGCGTATGTTCCAAATAAGCCTTATTGAGAGCCTTCACGGTAGTATCTCGTTGTTGCTCAAATTCATACAGAGAGACGTACCAAAGCGTGTCATGTTTGGCATAAAGATGTATCTTAGACGTGTCAATCTTTGCCAAAGGGGTTTCAAAATGAAAGCTTACATTCTTATCAGCCGTCATTGCCGAGCCAGCGGTAACTTGTACATCCAAGTTTTCTTTTGGCATAATAGAGTCGTAAGGCTCGCCTCTTTTTTTAGCTTTCTCTTGCTTTTTTGTCCATTCGTCTATCTTTTTCTGCTGCAATTTTAATCGCTTTGCATACGGAATCTTAGACAATAACGAAACAGTATCCACTTGTTGATGCAGTTGTCCCACAGAATCGGTGGCTTGATAGCTTAACTGAACCTCTAATGTGTCTTGATGGATGAGCGTTGTATCACGCAACCAATACGTCAAGGTGTCGCCTCGAGGAGTCGATTCCATGATGAAAGCATCCTTATCATTAAAGTTAAGACCTTTTATTTGCGGGAGTTGGTCACTGCCATAACTAAAAAACAGCGAGAAGAAGTTAGGCTCTTTACGCTCCGTCTTAATGAGATAACGATTTGTCTGTATCTCGGTGAAAGCCCTCAACGTAATATCATCTGGTAAGAAATGCGTATAATTCACTTGCAGAATATTCTTGATATGGAGCGAATCTGCCCAAATCGTATCTTGTCGAATATCAGGTTTAGAGCTTGGAGTAATCAGGTCATGCGTGAAAGCCAACTTCTCACTTTTCTGATTATAGAAGTAATTCCCATCTACATCCTGCAAAGCGTAAATACGATAAGCGCCTGGAGCAATGCCACGAATGGTGAATTTGCCACGACTATCGGTTCGAGACACACGCAACATGGGCTTATGTCGGAAGAT
The DNA here is from genome assembly GCF_023522295.1 of Prevotella sp. TCVGH. Classification (NCBI taxonomy): domain Bacteria; kingdom Pseudomonadati; phylum Bacteroidota; class Bacteroidia; order Bacteroidales; family Prevotellaceae; genus Prevotella; species Prevotella sp. TCVGH. The sequence continues at coordinate 62,344 of NZ_QFFX01000007.1, forward strand.
AGAGTCGCTATGATCGGCATAAAGACCCACCAAAATTCCCTTAATGGGCTCTAAGTTTTCGGCTTCCAGCACATAACCACTTACCTCCATGGTATCAATCTTCGAACCTGTTGAAAAACTATAAGTATAATTTCCCAATGGGTTTCCCTCGTTGTTGTCCGAGATTGCATCGCTAAAGTCGACCGTATAAGTGAGGTCTGGCTTCAAAGAATCTTTCAGTTCCACCACGATTCGCTTTCCTTGCGACTTGATTTCGGGCGATTCTATCTGTGGAGGAGAGATGACAACCTTCTCTGTTGGATTGTCAATCTTAATAAATTCGTCAAACTGTATGTATATTTTCTTATCCGTGACGTGTACAGAACCCTCCTTAGGTGACGTACTGACCACTTTTGGAGGAGTCTCGTCGTACCATCCTCCATCGGGACTTCCCATGCGAGCACAAGACATCATCATGGAAGAGGAAAGCCACAAAAGGATAACATACCACACTGCGCTAAGCGAGAACTCCTTGCCTGCATTACAATGAAGTGACTTTAGGTAATTGAAAAAGTACAAATGACGCATTTTCATTCAGTATAAATGAGAATTATCCCTTAACAAGATTTTGTTCAGAGGTATTGAGTTCGAGCAATTCCTCAATAATCTTTCTACTATTAGACAAACGTGGAACCTTATGCTGTCCACCCATTTTCCCTTTCATTTTCAACCAATCATTAAACAAATTGGTGCGTGCCATGATGATATCCAAATGTTGCAGTGTGACATTGTGAAAGCGTTTGGCTTCGTAGTCACTATTTAATTCCTGCAAACGCTTGTCTAAGATAGACGCAAATTGTTGTAAACTCTTTGGTTTTTTGACAAACTCAATCAGCCATTGGTGTCTACATTTGGCATTACTGTCCATATATACGGGTGCTGCGGTGTATTCTGAAATCTCTGCACCTGTTTGCTCACACGCATAAGCCAACCCTTTTTCTGCATTGTCCATAATCAATTCCTCACCAAAGGCATTGATGAAGTACTTTGTACGACCAGTAATAATGAATTTATAAGGATTTTTTGAGGTAAACTTCACAGTATCACCAATCATATAACGCCACAATCCAGAAGATGTAGAGATGAGCATGGCGTAGTTTTTATCCAGCTCAATGCCCTCCAATGGTACGACTGTGGGGTCTTCCTTTACTCCAAATTCATCCATCGGAATAAATTCATAGAACACATCATAATCCGTCATTAAGAGCATAGAAGAATCATCTAAGTCGCTTTGTATGCCAAAGAATCCTTCGCTGGCATTATAGGTTTCCATGTAACACATCTGCGGAGAGGTGATGAGCTGCTCATACTGCGGACGATAAGGCGTGAAAGGGATGCCTCCATGAAAGAAAACTTCAAGGTGAGGCCATACTTCTTCCAAATGCGTCTTGCCACTTAATTCCATCACTCTCACCAACACAGACAGCATCCAAGAGGGAACTCCTGAGATATTCGTTACATTTTTATGTAATGTTTCCTTTGCAATACGATCTCGTTTTACTTCAAAATCCTGCAAAAGTGCCGTAGACTTCTTCGGCACACGCATCACATTAACAAGAGGATTGATATTTTCTATCAGGATTGCACTAAGGTCTCCCACTAAAGAGTTGTGTACATTATAATTTGGAGAGTGACTTCCTCCTAATATTAAGGCTTTTCCGTCAAAGAGCCGACTATCAGGACGATTGAGAAGATAGAGTGCCACCGTGTCTTTTCCTCCTTGATAATGGATGTGATGAAGTGCCTCGTTGGACACGGGTATGAATTTACTCTTATCATTAGTAGTACCTGACGATTTGGCAAACCACTTCACTTGACCGGGCCACAACACATTTTCTTCCCCATGCCGCATGCGGTCAATATCACTTTTCAGTTCTTCATAAGTACAGACAGGCACATTTTTTACATATTCCTCATACGACCTTATACTCCCAAAGAGATGGCTACGCCCATACTCTGTATCTTTAGCCTGCTCCAACAGGTTCATCAGTACCTGCTGTTGCATTGATTCAGTGTGTCTGGCGCATCGTTCAATCTCTTTTTGACGCGACAGAAAGAATTGGCTTGCTATACTTGTTAGCCCCATTTTATTATCGTGCAGTTTATCAGTTTAATATGCAAAAATAACCTAATCTTTTGTAACAAACGCACAATTCACGTATTTTAAGACACAGGGCACACGGGGGCTTTCCTATTATAAATAGGTGGTTGGTGATGAAAAAGCAGTTTTTCGTTTTGTTTCAACAACAGCCTTTAGGAAAGAAACGCATTGCACGGCTTACCTCATGCGCTTCTTTTGCTTTTCTTCTTGTAGCAACCATGACGCTTCAAAGAAAGCGCTGCAGCGTTTCATTTTTATCATTTTTAGAGAAAGAAATGCGATGTTTTTGTCCTATTATTTTACCAAAAAACGGTCATCTAAAATCTTCAAAATAGAAAAAATCAATAGGCAAACGCCCTACAAAAATGGGCTGATTTTCACAAAATAAACACCTTTTCAAGCTGAAACACTGACTTAACTGTCTTGGAAACACGCATTAGAGGTGTTATCTACATGTAATAATCGCAATAAAGCATGCAACTTGCAGGCTTATCTCAATGCTTCAGCGGCAAAAAAGTGGTAAATTTACGAATGAAAAACGATGTTGTAACCATAACACTCTCAATAACAACAAATTACAAACATTGCTCATAACTCGCGTATTTGCGACCAACTTTGAAGTTGGTTGCAAATACGCGAGTTATGAGAGGCTCTTTGTAAAGATAATTCAGCATTGATGCGTCTCCGAAACTGCACACCAATAATTTTATTTCCGCTATCTGATAAGAGCCTTTTCGTTGTAAAAATATGAGTCTTCAACGGAAGAATTGCGTACACGAAAAAGTACCGTAACATCTCTTATCCTTCCCAATTGTTTTTCCATTTTTATCCACTACTCGCCTGAAGATAGCCGTATTTTGCTTATCTTTGTGCTTCCATTTAACAAAACAAACATGCACTTAAAAGCTATTATTCTTGATTTTGATGGCACATTGGCGGACACCAAGACACTGATTACCAACACAATGTTAGAAGTTATTGAGCGACTTCACTTAGAACCGCGCACACGTGAGCAATGCGCCGAAATGATTGGACTGCCCTTAAAACAGACTTTTACCGACTTAATCCCTATGACAGACGAAATGGGTGAGCAATGTGTTGCAACGTATGACAAGGTGTTTCATGAAAACAACGTTCCCGGTGCGGTACCACTTTTCCCAAATGTACTTGAAACTTTGCGAGAATTGCACCGCTTAGGATACGTACTTACTATTGCCAGTAGTCGCTCCAAGCATTCTCTTCTTAACTTTGTAGATACCTTTGGACTGAAAGATATCATTCCCTTTGTAGTGAGTGCCAACGATGTTTCGAATGCGAAGCCTCATCCAGAGTCCGTGCTAATGACTCTAACACATCTAAACATTCAACCTCAAGAGGCAATGGTGGTTGGAGATACGGTGTATGACATCCAAATGGGACAAAACGCCAATGTATTTACTTGCGGTGTTACGTACGGCAATGGCACGCGTGAGCAAATGACGTCACTTCACACCGACTTTATTATTGACGATTTCAAGGAGCTACTGAAGATTGTAAAAAGGTAGCAAAAACAAAAAATAAAACCACCGAACAGCATACATTCTCACAAAAACATCTCTTCAAAAGCAAGTGAGTACGTATGCTGCTTCAACAGGAAAAATAATCAATTAAAACCCTATGTCGGTCAGCTAACTACTGTAGTTACAGCTTATTTCCATAACAAAGGTCACCAGCATCGCCAAAACCGGGCACAATATACTTGTGTTCGTTAAGACCTGGGTCGATTGCTCCACACCAGATAGTAGTTTCCTCCGTGGGAAAAGTTTTCTTGATGTGGTCGATACCCTCTGGTGTCGCAATGACGCAAGCGACATGGATGCGCTTAGGCGTTCCCTTTGTGAGGAAAGCTTGATAACCCAACTCCATGGAAGCTCCCGTAGCCAACATAGGATCGGCAATGATAAGGGTTTTACCTTCAATACTCGGTGTAGCCAAATATTCCACATGCACACCCACCTCATGCTGCTCTTCGTCAATATATTGACGATAAGCAGACACGAAAGCATTGCCCGCATGGTCGAAGATATTTAGAAAACCGTTATGGAACGGAAGGCCTGCACGAAAGATCGTAGCCAACACAACCTCGTCGGCAGGAATATTCACCTGTGCAACTCCCAATGGCGTAGTGACATCCTTCTTCTCGTAATCAAGGGTCTTGGATATCTCATAGGCTTCTAATTCGCCTATTCGCTGGATATTATTACGAAACAATAAACGGTTTTTTTGGTAGTCAACATCTCTTATTTCCATTAAATACTGGTTCATAATCGAGTTCGACTCACTAAAGTTGATAATCTTCATTGTTTTCAATGTGTTATGTTTTCATCCTGCAAAAGTAGCCATTTCCATTTGTTTTTGCAAAGTGAAAATTGCAAATATCAAAGCAATGCTTTCTTTTTTCAATTCTTTAACCTAAAACAGAAACGATATATATATTTTTTATAACCTAAAATTTGTCGACGGATATATTTTCTGTAACTTTGTAGTCGAATTAGAAATTCATTGTTCAAGAATAATTATTCACACTTAAATACATTTTTATATAATGGCAAAGTTTGATAAATCAGTACTCGAAAAGTACGGAATTACAGGTACAACAGAGGTAGTTTACAATCCTTCTTACGAATTGTTGTTCGAAGAAGAGACCAAAGAAGGCCTTGAGGGCTTTGAGAAAGGTCAGGAGACAGAACTGGGTGCAGTTTGTGTACAAACAGGTATTTACACGGGTCGTTCACCTAAGGACAAGTTCATTGTTGACGACGCTAATTCTCACGACACCGTTTGGTGGACTACTGACGAATATAAGAACGACAACCACAAGATGACAGAGTCTACTTGGAAGGTCGTTAATGAGTTGGCTAAGAAAGAACTTTCTAACAAGCGTTTGTTCGTAGTTGACGGTTTCTGCGGTGCTAACAAAGACACACGTATGAAGATTCGCTTCATCGTTGAGGTAGCATGGCAGGCTCACTTCGTGACCAACATGTTCATCCGTCCTGTTAATCAAGAAGAACTCGACCAAGAACCAGACTTCATTGTTTACAATGCTTCTAAGGCTAAGGTAGAGAACTACAAAGAACTGGGCTTGAACTCTGAAACTTGCGTTGCTTTCAACGTTACAACCAAAGAGCAGGTTATCTTGAACACATGGTATGGAGGTGAAATGAAGAAGGGTATGTTCTCAATGATGAACTACTACTTGCCACTGAAAGGCATTGCTTCAATGCACTGCTCTGCTAACACTGACATGAACGGTGAGAACACCGCTATCTTCTTCGGATTGTCAGGAACTGGTAAGACAACCTTGTCTACCGACCCAAAACGTTTGTTGATTGGTGATGATGAACACGGATGGGACGATAAAGGTATTTTCAACTTTGAAGGTGGTTGCTATGCTAAGGTTATCAACCTTGACAAAGAGTCAGAGCCTGATATCTATGGAGCAATTAAGCGTAATGCACTTTTAGAGAACGTGATTGTAGACGAAAACGGTAAGATTGACTTTACAGATAAGAGCCGCACAGAGAACACTCGTGTATCTTATCCTATCTACCACATCAAGAATATTGTAAAGCCTATCTCTGCTGGTCCTGCTGCTAAGCAAGTAATTTTCTTGTCTGCAGACGCATTCGGCGTATTACCTCCAGTATCTATCTTGAACGAGGAGCAAACCAAGTACTACTTCCTCTCTGGTTTCACTGCTAAATTGGCAGGTACAGAGCGTGGTATTACCGAACCTACTCCTACATTCTCAGCTTGTTTCGGTCAGGCATTCCTTGAATTGCACCCCACAAAATATGCTGAAGAGTTGGTGAAGAAGATGAAGAAGAATGGTGCTAAGGCTTACTTAGTAAACACAGGTTGGAATGGTACAGGCAAGCGTATCTCTATCCGTGACACTCGTGGTATCATTGATGCTATCTTGAATCACTCTATTGATGAGGCTCCTACCAAGACAATGCCTTACTTCAACTTCGTAGTTCCTACCAAGTTGGAAGGTGTTGCTACCGAAATCCTCGATCCACGCGATACTTACAGTGACGCATCACAGTGGGACGAGAAAGCAAAAGACTTGGCTCAACGCTTCATCAAGAACTTCGACAAGTACACTACAAACGAAGCTGGTAAGGCTCTTGTAGCTGCTGGTCCTCAGTTGTAATACATTTTTCGCATCATAGCGATTAAAGCTGGGGCTTATCCATCCAACGATGTGATAAGCCCCTTTTTTCGTTACTGTCATTTGCAAACCGTATAAAATACACACCATGGACAAAACATCCCTGATGATTCATCCAAGAATGATGGCAGCTATCATCGTTACACCAGCCGTTTCGAACGTTGTCTGCGCACAAACAAGCCACACAACTTCATCACCCAACGTCATTGTTATCGTAGCAGACGACTTGGGATACGGCGACTTGCAGTGCTATGGTGCACAGCGAGTGAGTACACCTCATGTGGACAGCCTCGCGCAAAGCGGTATCAGGTTCACCAATGCACATGCCGTAGCAGCCACCAGTACGCCATCTCGCTACTCACTTCTCACGGGTCAGTATGCATGGAGACGCACAGACACCGACGTGGCAGCTGGCAATGCGGGCATGATTATCCGTCCAGGGCAGTTCACTCTGGCGGACTTATTCAAGAGCAAAGGCTACGTAACTAGTGCTATTGGCAAGTGGCATCTGGGACTTGGCGACCAAACAGCGGAGCAAGATTGGAATGCACCATTGGCTCAATCATTGGGAGACTTGGGCTTTGACTACCATTATATCATGGCAGCCACCAGTGATCGTGTTCCTTGCGTATTCATTGAAAACGGAAAAGTGGCTAACTACGATCCTTCAGCACCTATTGAGGTGAGCTACAAAAAGCCTTTCCCAGGCGAACCAACGGGTCAGACAAATCCCGAACTGATGTACAATCTCAAGCCAAGTCATGGTCACAACATGGCGATTGTAAACGGAATTGGGCGCATTGGATATATGAAAGGGGGTGGAAAAGCGTTGTGGAAAGACGAAAACATAGCAGACTCCATCACAGCACATGCGGTAAATTTCATACGCGAAAACTACAACAAACCGTTCTTCATGTACTTTGCAACCAACGATGTACATGTGCCAAGATTTCCACACCAACGCTTTAAGGGCAAAAGTCCTATGGGATTGCGAGGCGATGCCATTGTGCAATTCGATTGGTCGGTAGGGAAAATCACGCAAGTTCTCGATGAGTTGGGACTGCGAGAAAACACCCTTATCATCCTAACCAGCGACAACGGTCCTGTGATAGATGACGGTTACCAAGACCAAGCTGAAGAGAAATTGGGTGGACACCGCCCATCTGGTCCTTTTCGTGGCTACAAATACAGTGCCTTCGAGGGAGGAACAGCCGTGCCGTTCATCGTGAGTTGGCCTGCCAAGGTAAAAGCCAAACAAGAATCGCAGGCTTTGGTAAGCCAAATAGATCTGATGACAACCCTCGCCAACCTGCTACAAGCGCGCCTTCCCAAAGGCAGTGCACCCGACAGCCAAAATAGTCTATCCGCCCTATTAGGTACGGACAAGACAGGAAGACCGTATGTCATTGAGCAGTCAAGCGCACATGTACTGTCGGTGCGAACAGCAAAATGGAAATACATAGAGCCGAGCAATGGAAACCCGATGATTACTTGGGGACCCAAAATTGAGACGGGCAACTGCCCAACCGCACAGCTCTTGGACATGAGCAAAGAGCTATTTGAGCGAGAGAACGTGGCTACCAACTACCCAGACGTAACTGACAAGCTGGCTCGCATCCTACAGACAGAGCGAGAAAAAGATTTCATACCAAAGCATTAACCGTTGAGAATGGACGCATCAAACTATCAATTAAAAAAAGAAGGGTACACACTGTCACGACTCTCAGTTTTTTTGTAATTTTGCAACAGCTAACTTGTTTGTACCATTAGCGGTATCTTTTCAAGATGGAGTTCTAAAGATTTACACCACAAATAGTATAAAAATGGATAATTTCAGATTTCACGTTGTTGCAGAAGCATCGAAAAAAGCGCCCTTAAAAATAGTAACACCGAAAGAGCGACCTTCTGCATATTTTGGCAAATATGTCTTTAATCGCGCAAAAATGCAAAAATATCTGCCCGAAAATGTATTCCAACAACTATCTGATGTGATTGATAATGGGGCTCACTTCAATAGAGCCATCGCCGATGCAGTGGCAACAGGCATGAAACAGTGGGCACAAGAAAACGGGGTTACACATTATACACACTGGTTTCAACCTCTCACTGAAGGCACCGCCGAGAAACATGATGCCTTTGTAGAGTTTGACGGCAAGGGAGGAATGATAGAAGAGTTTAGTGGCAAACTATTGGTACAACAAGAAGCAGATTCCTCTTCTTTCCCGAATGGTGGCATTCGCAATACCTTCGAGGCACGAGGCTATTCGGCATGGGATCCTACTTCACCTGTCTTTATCGTTGATGACACCCTGTGTATTCCTACCATTTTCATTTCTTATACAGGCGAAGCGTTAGACTACAAAGCTCCCCTTTTGCGGTCGTTGCATGCTGTCGACGTAGCTGCAACTGCGGTGTGTCAGTATTTTGATACGCAGATAAAAAAGGTACACACCAACTTGGGCTGGGAACAAGAATATTTCTTGGTGGATGAAGATTTATACCATGCTCGCCCCGACTTGATGCTAACAGGGAGAACCCTTATGGGACACGATGCTGCAAAGAACCAACAAATGGACGATCACTATTTAGGAACGATTCCAGAACGTGTGCAAACCTACATGAAAGACTTGGAGATTCGTGCTCTCGAATTGGGGATACCTTGCAAAACTCGTCATAACGAGGTGGCTCCTAACCAATTTGAGTTGGCACCTATCTTTGAAGAATGTAACTTGGCGAACGACCATAACATGCTGTTAATGTCGCTCATGAAGCGAGTAGCACGCAAACACGGGTTCCGTGTACTGCTACACGAGAAGCCATTTGCAGGCATCAATGGTAGCGGAAAGCACAACAACTGGAGCTTGAGCACAGATACGGGCGTGCTCCTCCATGCCCCGGGAAAAACCGCCGAAGACAATTTACGCTTCGTGGTGTTCTTGGTAGAAACGCTGATGTGTGTATATCGACATAACGGATTGCTCAAAGCCTCGATCATGAGTGCCACCAATGCGCATCGACTGGGAGCCAACGAAGCTCCACCTGCTATCATTTCCTCCTTTTTGGGAAAGCAACTCTCTGATTTATTGCATCATATTGAGATAGCCGATAAAGACGATCTCTTTACCTTAAATGGTAAACAGGGAATGATGCTCGATATTCCAGAGATTCCAGAGCTATTCCTTGACAATACCGACCGCAACCGTACCAGTCCTTTTGCATTTACTGGAAATCGCTTTGAGTTTCGTGCTGTCGGTTCAGAAGCCAACTGTGCTTGTGCGTTGATAGTGCTAAATACCGCCATGGCAGAGGCACTTAATGACTTTAAGCAACGCGTTGATGAACTCATTGCAAAGGGCGAAGACAAAACATCGGCTATCATTGACGTTCTGCGCAAAGATATAAAAACCTGTAAACCTATTCACTTCGACGGCAATGGCTATAGCGACGAATGGGTAGAGGAAGCCAAACGCCGTGGATTAGACTGTGAAAACAGCTGTCCTATCGTGTTTGACAGATACTTAGACGAACAGAGTGTCGAGATGTTTGAAAGCACTGGGGTCATGTCACGCAATGAATTGGTGGCACGCAATGAAGTAAAATGGGAGATGTACACCAAGAAAATTCAAATTGAGGCACGTGTGATGGGCGACCTCACGATGAATCATGTCATCCCTGTTGCCACGCATTACCAAAGTCAAATTGCGGAGAATGTGAGCCACATGTTCAACATATTCGATCGAACTGAAGCAGAACAGCTCACTTGTCGTAACAAAAAGATTATTAGAGAGATTGCCGAACGTACACAACGCATTGAGACAGGTGTGGAAGAACTGATAAATGCGCGTAAGATTGCCAACAAAATAACCTCTGAACGCGAGAAAGCGATTGCCTATCACGATACCGTTGCGCCAAAGATGGAAGAGATACGTTATCAAATTGACAAACTCGAACTCATCGTTAGCGACGAGTTGTGGACACTACCTAAATATCGTGAATTGCTATTTATCCCAAATCGGTCATTAGGATTTCTCTGTGTCGTACGGCAAAGAGAAATCCTTTAATTTTTTCCATATGGACAAGAAT